>JAGQPK010000397.1 GCA_020426755.1 Planctomycetales bacterium | reverse complement strand
TAATACGATTCATCTTCACGCTGCAAGTCGATGTATTGACGAATCGCGCCGAAGTAGTTGCCCCAGTGAAATCGACCCGTAGGCTGGATGCCGGAGAGCACTCGCATATCAGTTCCAAATTCGCAAACGCTGAGAATAGTTAGCGCCCCGCGAGGAAACGCGCGGGAGACCCGGAGGAGGCGGCAAGCCCCCCCCAGGATAAACGCTCCAGTTTGCAGGTTCGGTGCCTGGCCCGCAAGACCACGTGCTGCAATGTGCCGGATCCAGTTCGCCGCAACGCGTTCGCGTCGGTTCTGTCCCGGCGCAGAGTCTTGATTGAGGAATGCTGATTTCGGATTGCAGAGTGAGGAATGAAGATTCCAGATGCGGAATCACGATTTCGCAACCCGATTGCGGGATGAATCCTCGTTCAAAAATCAACAATCCGAAATCAGCACTCATAAATGCACGAGAGAACCGCGTCGTGTTGCAGAAAAGCAGCACGGAATCACGCTTGTTGACGGGACGCGGCGGCAAGTGCACTCCGCGTTGACCTGTGAACAAAGTCACGGTGTCAGTTTGACAGGGTAAGAAGCTGGCATAAGGTTCCTGTAGCAACGGGCACACCCCATCAAGCGAGTCGTTCGACTCATCGCCCGGAGCGAAGTGTTTCTTTTCCCATCCCATTCCTTTTCCTCGACTTCTCGTCGAAAGTGGCAAACCGGTTGTGAAGCCGGGACGCAAAGCCATGGGTCTCATTGAGATCGCCAGGCTACCGAATCGAGTTGCACAGAACGCTGAATCTACTGGTCGTGTATCAGTGGCGGTGCGAAAGGCAATTCACCATGCGACGCAATTTGCAGATCGAAGCTCTGGAGCATAAGACGCTCCTCGCCGCTGATGTCTTGGCTAGTCTGGATTCAGGCGAACTGATCATCATTGGCACAGACAATCCGGATTCCGTAACGGTGACTCGTGAAAAGGGCGCAATCGTCGTCCGTGCGAACGAGCAACCGGCCATGCGTTTCTCCACGAAGGGGTTGGCATTGGTCAGCTTCAAGGGCGGCGACGGCGACGACACGTTCGTCAACCACACGTCGATCGACTCCTTGGCATACGGAAACCGTGGCAACGATACTTTGGTGGGCGGCACGGGCAGCGATGAGCTGCACGGCGGTCCAGGCCACGACACGCTTTTCGGCAACGAAGGCGACGACGAACTGCACGGCGACTATGGAGATGACGTGCTGCACGGCGGCCGTGGGGACGACGACCTACGTGGCTGGTACGGCGATGACACGCTCTTCGGTGACGAAGGCGACGACATTCTGTCCGGCTATGAAGGTGACGACGTTCTGTTTGGTGGAAGTGGTAACGACATCCTGAAGGGTCATGAAGGGAATGACGACCTCTTTGGCGAAGACGGCAACGATGAGCTCTACGGTTGGACCGGAGATGATTTGCTCGTCGGAGCCGATGGCAACGACTACTTGTCCGGCTGGAGCGGCCAGGACATCCTGCTTGGTGGACGCGGTGACGACACGCTGCGAGGCCACGCGGGTCGCGATCTGCTGATCGCGGGCCACGGCAAGGATTCTCTGGACGGCGGTTCGGGCGAAGATGTGGTTGTCGGTGGAACGACCGACTACGACGATAACTATCCCGCACTGGAGGCCATTATGGCAGCGTGGGATACCAATGAAGACGTGGATACCCGTGTGAACCGGCTCCTGAATGGGCTGGACGGCACTCCGGCGCTGAACCTACATACGGTCTACAGTGATTCCTTAACCGATACGATTACCGATGATCGATCGGAGCTGGACCTGTTCATTTATGACTTCAAGGACAAGTTCGTCGACGCGTAAGTTTACCGAAGACACACAACGACATCTTGATGCTTCTTCGTCTCGTTCGACCCGCGGGCGGCGCTTTGCGTCGCTCGCGGGTTTTTTATTGGTCGTCAGTCAGATCGGTCAGGTCGACCACCATCCGTCAGACGTTCAGCGAACGTACGACTTCGCTGACGCTGGCGGCGCCTAACTGGGCGAGTGCGTGTGGTAGTTCCGCCAGGATTCGCATGGATACATCCGGCGCGTAGAAATTGGCGGTGCCAATCTGAACAGCACTTGCGCCGGTCACCAGGAACTGCATCACGTCATCCAGCGTGGCAATACCACCGACGCCGATGATTGGAATGTCGACCGCGCGGGCCACTTGGTGAACGCAGCGTAAGGCAACCGGCTTGATGGCGGGGCCGCTTAAACCTCCGACCACATTGCCCAATAGCGGTCGTCGACGTTTCCAATCGACGGCCATGCCTAAGAGCGTGTTAATCAAGGTCAACCCGTCTGCTCCCGCCTCCGCCGCCGCTTGGGCCACGGGGACGATTTGTGAGACGTTGGGGGTAAGTTTCGCGAGAATCGGCAGGTCGGTGGCGTTGCGGGCGCCGGCGACCACTTCCGCGCACGACTCTGGCCGCGTGCCGAAATCCACGCCGCCAGATACGTTTGGACAAGAGATGTTCAGTTCCAGCGCCGCGATGCCGTCTTCCAACTTGAACTGACTGGCCAAATAGACGAAGTCGTCACGGCTAGAACCGGCCACGCTGACAATGATGGGGCAGCCAATGTCGCGCAAGTAGGGCAAGTGATGGGCTCGGAACACGTCGACGCCATCGTTATCCAGGCCGATGGAATTCAGCAATCCGGCTGCGGTTTCGACGGTGCGCCAGGGACGGTTGCCAGGTCGCGGCAGCCGAGTAATCGTTTTCGGTACGATGCCGCCCAGGCGAGGCAGGTCAACGACTCCCGCCATTTCGCGCGCGTAGCCGAAGGTGCCCGAAGCCACCAGAATCGGGTTGGGCAAGTGGAGACGCCCAATGCGAACGGTAAGCTCGCACTCGGAATTGATAACTGAATTGGACGCCGCGTCCTGCGAAGATGCCGACATGGGATGAGCTGGCCGTGATGTACGAGTTTCAAAACCGTCGGGCATGCCAACGCTGATTCCAGCGGTCCCGACCGTCTCGAATTTAGCCGCCTATCCCGAGCACGACAACCGCCACACGTTCACGGCCGGCAGCAGCGAACCGCCAGCGAAGGCGGCTACCACCGGAGCGGCCAACGTATCGCAGCAACTTACGCTCGAGTGTCCGCATTCGTACATCCCACCGCTAGCCAGCTGCAGCCGTCATTCGCGGAGCAGCTCGTAAGCCGCTCGCGACGAACAAGCACCCGCTACAGCAGACCGCCGTGAGTACGGTAGGGCGTCATATGGCTCGGTTGATCCAGGAACCAGATGCGTTCCCATTCGTCGAGCACCATCCGCATGTCTTCGGAGGTGAAGAGCAATTGTCGGGCACGACGCACAGGATCACCCGAGTAAATCGGCAAGAAGCAACCCGTTGAACTAGTCAAGGCTGCCGCCAGCATCAGGCCACAAAGCAAGCGTCGCATGGATACTCCTCCCTGAGTATACGACCTCAGCAACCGGCGGTTGTGAGTGTAGTCGAACCGCAAATTTCTCTCAGCAAATTCATCGCAGCTCGGTTGAATCCAGCGTTTCTGGATGTCACCCGCTTCGGAAGCCGGTCGGCCAAGCGTTCAAGATGTTGAGTGCTGGTGCCGTCAGACAAGTCGTCAGGAACCGGCCGCTTCCGTGGGCAAGGAGTCGTCCTCCCCACGATTGGCGCGATTCGCTGCCGCCTTCTTTTCTTCTAACTGACGGACCCGCTCCTCCATCTCCTTGCCAGGCTTGAACGTCACCACGAACTTTTCCGGAACATGGACCTTGTCGCCTGTCCGCGGATTGCGTGCCTTCCGTGCCGCTCTTCGTTTGACTTCGAATACCCCAAAATTACGTAATTCAATCCGTCCCTCTTCGACCAACGCCTCAACGATGGCGTCGAAAGTCTTCTGGACGATCTCTTTCGTCTTCAGTTGAGTCAGGCCAATTTCGTCGGAAATTGTCTTGACGATTTCTTTCTTGGTCACTGCGATGCTCCAGTGCGGCATCCGGTACGGATCGACTTGGGAGGAACACGTCTTTGGAGTACGTAGACGTGCTCCAAGTGTATATGCCGTAAGCATTAGTGTCAACCCAGTCGACCTCTCCCAACCGCTCGGGCAAGGCTTTCCGCACAAGTCTCGAATCGCTCTGATGGCGGCCTCTGACTGGGCGGATTACCCGCCACAGCCTGTCCGGCAATCAAGCGAACTCTGACTTGCCGTAGCAAAGAATCGGCCGCAGAATCGACAAACTTCAACGAATCCGTAAAGAAGTCATCATTGTCAGAATGGATACAACCTGTCCAACTGGACCGCTGGCCGACCGCTAGATCTTGATCACGGATCTGCGTGCCTCGATTTCATCGATCTGGTAGAGCTGTCCCTGGCCGCTGCCGGGACAGACTTCGCACGTGTGCTGCCAGGCGGCCGGGTTCTTCAGATTCGAGTCCCAGAATGGCCACGTGCGGCACTGGCGCGGGCGGGCTTCATAAACGGTGCACTTGCGCTGCTTGTTGTCGAAAAACACGCAGTCACCGTTCTCGTACTCGTTGAGGCTATAGCGGACGCCAACCTTCCGCGCATACTGCTCGCGAAATTCATCAACGTCGTCGACACCAATTGCCGCTGCCAGCGCGGTCATCTCTTCGCGGTTGACCCAGACGAAACCCGGCGCGCCAGTACAGCAGTCGCCGCACTGACTGCACTCGAATCTCAGGCCGTCCTTGTACCAGGGCTCTGATAAGCCTTTGTCACGCTTGGATCCGTCACTCATGTTGAATTGCTTTCCTCACGCCGAGCCCAGTTCGCTCAGCACCTCCAGTAACCGCCGAACGTCGGCCGTCTGATTGAATGGTCCGAAACTAACGCGTACGGTACCGCCCAGCTCGGCGGTTTGCAACGCGTCGTGCATTCGGGGAGCGCAGTGGAAGCCAGCACGAACTTGGATGCCAGCCATCTGATCTAACAGCACGGCCACTTCTTGCGGATCGAAGCCCTGTACGTTGAAGCTGACGACGCCAACGCGCTGAGGATCGTCGATTGAGGCACCGTAGACGACGACATGCGAGAGATCCTCAAGTCCCGCCAGCAATTCTTGAACGCGCGACATCGCTTCGGCCGCGATCCGTTTGACACTACGCTCGGCGACATATGCGATACCGGCTCCCAGTCCAAGCAAGCCCGGCACATTGGCATTGCCGGCCTCGTAGGCCGCCGGGGCATCGCGGGGCGGTTCATCGGAATCGCTGGCCGTGCCCGTACCGCCCCAACGCAGTGGCTGAAGTTTTTCGAGTGCCTGCGGTGCGGCATAGAGAAAGCTCGTGCCCGTCGGCCCCAGTAAGCCCTTGTGTCCCGGAGCGGCCAGCAGGTCGCAGCCCAGTTGCTGCACATCGACGGGCCAGTGGCCCACCGTTTGGGCGCCATCGACTAGCAACAGCGCCGGGTGATCCGCGCTCGCGGCCGCAATGGCTTCGATCGGCTGGACAGTGCCCGTCACGTTGGAAGCGTGGACGATG
>JAGQPK010000396.1 GCA_020426755.1 Planctomycetales bacterium | reverse complement strand
AACCGCGAAAGCGACGACAGGCGCGAAATATCAGCCGCGGCAGAACGAAGCTGTCGCGCCGTGAACCTGGGTGTCGCGGGCTTGCGTTGATCTCGCAAGGTCCGAGCTTGCTGTCAAGCGGGCCGATTCTGTCCTTCGTCTGGCTCTGACGATCGTGAACAGCGATAGCTGCGCGATCGCACTCCAAAAGTCGTGCGGGCCGGACACGCCAAAATCGATCATCTCGCCGTCCAGCCGCCGTCGACCGTCAGCATGCTGCCGGTGACAAAGCTTGCTGCGTCACTGGCTAGGAAGATCGCGGCGCCCTGGATTTCCTCCATATTGCCCCAACGATTCAGTGCGACCGCGCCGACAATGAACTGCTTCGCTTCGTCCGACTCTGCAATCGGTTCGTTCATGGGGGTAAGAAAGGGTCCTGGGCAGATCGCGTTGCAGAGGATGTTGTACGGCGCGAGTTCCAGCGCCAGTGCCCTTGTCATTTGCACCACGGCACCCTTACTTGACGTGTACGGTGTGCGGTTCTGCAAACCGACGATGCCGAGCGTCGAGGCCAGGTTGATGATCCGGCCCCGCCCAGCTCGCTTCATGTGTGGCACAACAGCGCGGCTGCATAGCCAGACGCCGTCGACATTGATCTCCTGCACTTGTCGAAACTGCTCAAAGGTCAATTCATCGATTGGGCCGCGAATGTTAATTCCGGCGTTGTTGATCAGAATATCGATGCCACCCAGATCACTTTCGACTTGGGCGACCATCGACTCGACCTGCTCCGGTTGGCTCACATCAGCGGCAACCCCAATCGCGCGTACCTGGCGAGCGGACGCGATTTGGTTCGCGACTTCAGCCGCTTCATCGGCATGTCGACTGACAATCGCCACGTCAGCGCCGGCGGATGCCAAGCCGTCCGCCATGGCGAATCCTAGGCCTTTGCTGCCGCCCGTGACAATTGCTCGTCTGCCGGTTAAACGAAACTGATCAATGCCTGGAAGCATGGTAGGTCCTCTGCAACGTATTGTTGGCCTCGCGTCGTCGTGTGTCTACTTGCCCGCGCGGGAAACTCGCTTGCGCAGGCCTTGCACCGCCTCGCCCAGTTGTTTCATGCGGTCCGCGAACTCAGCGATCGACTTCGTTCCCTCCGCTTTGACGTAGTCCAACACGATGGCTTCGGCATTGACGAATTCCTGCGCGATATCAGCCACCTCGTGGGCAATGTCGATTGGAATGCGCGTCACGCCGTTCGCATCGCCGTGCAGCAAGTCGTTGGTGTGCACCGTCAGTCCACCCACGCGGACGGGCAGCCCCACGTGCAGAATGTGGCAGTAGGCGTGTGAGCAAATCGTCGAACCTGTGAAGACTGGATAGTGGAGGGCACGAACCTGTTCCAGATCGCGACCGCCGCCACTGGTGATCAATCCTGTCGAGCCGAAGGCGCGGTAGGTGGAACACATCACTTCGCCGAACGTCGCTCCGACAGCCGCATCGTCCAAGTCTTGAAAGACGACGACCGCCGGCCCATCCAGATTGGCGAACTGTTCAAGCTGTGTCTCCAAGCTGCCGTATGCGCTGCCTGTTGAGCGGGGTGCTTGATCTGACCGGAACGCTGCCGTGCAGGCGAATCCGATCATTGGCGGAAACTCGGGAAACGCACATTGAATCCGGTGGTCCATGAAACCCGCGTTGCGCGGCACCACGTCGAACAGTTCGATGACGTTGCAGATTGTGGGCGTATCGAAGCGTCCGAGCTTTTCAAACAGTGCTTTGACGTTTTTCATGCGCTGAATAGCCTTTTTTAGGAGCTAGGAGCTAGGAGCTAGGAGCTAGGAGCTAGGAGCTAGGAGCTAGGAGCTAGGAGCTAGGAGCTAGGAGCTAGTTTCAATTGCTAGTTTCTAGCACCAAGTCGCTAGCTCCTGGCTCTTCAACAAACTCATTCGTGAATGCCTCATCCGTCGCTACTTCACTGCCTAGCAATCCCAGTTGCGACAGTTGTTCGTTGAGCTGTTGCCAGCGTTCGCGTGACATTGTACCCAGTTCTGTGGTGGGTAGGTTGTTAGGGGAACACAAAGGACGCAACGCTTCAACGCCGAACTGAAGACTCGCGAGATCGGCTTGCGGGTTGGCGTCATGAATGCGCTGATTGACGTCCCCAGGGGAGTCAAGGTAGTCGGCCCACCCCTGTTGAACGGCGCGAACGAACTTGCGGACTCGTTCCGGCGAACTGCGGATAAGATCTTCATTCACCACAATGCAGCTGGTGTACGGATTGAAGCCGGTGTCCGACACCATCAGCACAATTGGGTCGACGCCTTGCTGTCGTGCAAAAAAGGGCTCACTAAACACATAACCTTGCTGAGCGTAGTGGTCATCCGCGAGAAATGGCGTAATGCTGCCGGTGTAAGGGACGACCGTAACGTTCTCCCAGGTGTACGACTTCTGCAAGTACTCGGCGAACGCTTTGCCCGCTCCCAGTGCCAAGGTAACGTCATGCAACTTCTCGAGTGACTCGATGCCGGCCTCACGGTGCACCAGGATGCAGCGGGGGCTGGATTGCATCGCTGCAAACACCGCGACAATTGGCATGCCTTGGGCACGGGCCATCAGTACCTGATCCGCATTGGCTACGCCGAAGTCGACACGACCCAACGCGACGTTCTGGAGCACGGGGGCCGCTGGACCGCCCGGAGTGATCTCCGCCGCCAGCCCAGCCGCCGCGAAATGACCGTTGACATCGGCTGCATAGAAACCGCCATGCTGAGCATCGGGAAACCAATTTAGTGCCAACGTTATTTCCGTAGTTTCACTCCCGCCGTCGCCGGTTGCTTCCGCAGTGCTGGAGTGGGTTGCTGGCTTGTGACAACCGAGCGTCACTGTGAGCAGCAGTGTAGCGATTGATACAAGCAGCCGGTCGGCACATGAGCGTTGATCTGTCGGCATCAATCGTGTCCCCAACGACGTAAGATGAACTCGGACAAGAGACCCACCGTCGCGAAGACAGTGACGCCCAATAGTGTCGAGAGTAAGACCGTCGCAAACAAGGTGGGAGTCTGGTATCCCTCGGCGGAAGTGCGGATCAGGTAGCCGAGTCCAAAACCTTGTCCGCCATAACCGACGAAGAAGTCGCCCACGATCGCGCCGATCACCGAGAGGCCGCTTGATGTTTTCAGACCGGTGACCAGGTAGGGAATTGCAAAGGGTAGTTGCAGTTTCCAAAGTCGTTGCCAACGTGACGCTCGATTGAGTTCGAACAGTTCGAGTAAGGGACGTGGCACGGACAGTAAGCCCGCCGTCATATTCGCAATGATCGGGAACAGGCTCAGGACGAAAGCCACCGCGATCACGCCGCGGGCACCGTATCCGAGCCACAGGATCAACAGCGGTGCAATCGCCACGATGGGCACGGTTTGTAGAAAGATCGCATAAGGGTAGAAGGCAAAGCGTAACCAACGTGATTGAGCAAACAGAACGCCCACGATCGAGCCGGTCAGCAGGGCCAGACATAAGCCACAGATTGCCGCCTGAGCTGTCAACCACCACGCTCGAGTGAGTGGCCGCCAATCTGCGAGCAAACGTTCCGCAACGGCCCGCGGTGGTGGCACCAGGAACGGCTTGATCTCCCAGTAGTCGACGACAAACTGCCAAGCGGCGACGAACAACAACGCTGCCGCAAGCGGTGGGATCACGCGCGGGAGCAACTGTCGAATTAGTCTCGCGTTGGTCATCTGAGTTCACTCTCGCATTGTTTGCTCAAGCGCGTCGGCAACTTGTGAAACCAGCCGCATGTACTCGGGATCCAAGCGCGTTTCGGAGGCACGCGGGTAGGGCAGTGGAATGGCAATGTCCGCCGCGATCCGGCCGGGATTACGTGACATGACGACAATGCGTTGGCAGAGGAAAACGGCCTCCGCCACATTGTGCGTGACGAAAACTCCCGTCCAGCCCGCGGTGCGCCAGAGTTCCATGAGCTCAGTATTGAGTTGTTTGCGCGAGATGTCATCCAACGCCGCAAAGGGCTCATCGAGCAGCATCAGATCCGGTTGCGTGACAATGGCGCGGGCCAACGACACGCGCATCTGCATGCCGCCGGACAGCATCCGCGGCAACTTGGCTTCGTCATGCTCGCGTCGCAACCCGGTGGTGCGCATCGCGGCGGCCGCCGCGGCTTGACGTTCCGTACGGCGAATGCCCGCCAGCTCCAGCGGCAGGGCAATGTTCTCGATGACCGAACGCCAGGGGAGTAGTGTTGGCGACTGAAACACATAGGCCAGCTTGGGAGCGACCATCTCAGCCTGATCGGGCAACTGCTGTTGAATTGCCCCGGCATGGGCGGGTTGCAGGCCGGCAATGCAACGTAGCAACGTCGATTTGCCGCACCCGCTGGGGCCAATCAAACCCAAAAACTGACCGGCCTCGATTTCGCAATCTAGCCGACTGATGGTTTCCTGGCCCGGCGACTCGCGGAAAGTAACCGTTAAGTCGCGAATCGAAATGTGACAACCACGTGTCATTAGGATGGCAGCGTCACCGCAGGTTCTTGCGAGCGTGTGATCTGGAATCCCATCTGTTCAACCAGCTGATAGTCTTGTTCTGGGGCCTGCCCCTTGGTTGTCAAATAATCGCCCACGAAAATCGAGTTGGCGATGTAGAGACCCAAACACTGCAGTTGGCCGAGGTGAATTTCGCGACCACCGGCAATGCGAATTTCAGCCGCAGGATTGACGAAACGGAACATCGCCAGCGTGCGCAGGCAGTCGCGTGGCGTCACGTTCCACGTCTGCTGCAACGGCGTCCCTTCGATCGGATTAAGGAAATTCACCGGGATTGATTCCACCTGCAACGCCTGCAACTCGAACGCCATCTTCACGATGTCGTCGCGACTTTCGCCCATCCCCAGAATGCCGCCGCTACAGAGTTCCATACCGGCTTCACGCACTGCCTTGAGCGTATCAATCCGGTCCTTATACGAGTGAGTCGAGCAGACATGCTCGTAGTACTCCGGGCTCGTATTCACGTTGTGGTTCACGCGATCGACGCCACATGCCTTCAGCCGCGCCGCCTGTTCGGGGGACAACAGTCCCAGGCAGGCACAGATCTTAAGATCGTACTGCTGCTTGATCTCTGGAATGATTGTCTCTAACGCACCGATTTCACGTTCGTTCGGACTGCGAGCTGAAATTACGATGCAGTAGGTTTTCGACTGACGCTCGGCGGCAATCCGCGCACCCTCAAGCAGCTTATCGCGACTCAACAAGTTGTAACGGGGAATCTCCGACGTGGCGATTTTTGATTGCGAACAGTAACTGCAGTCTTCCGGACAGAGACCGCTTTTGGCGTTCATCAAGAAGTACAACTGCATCGTATTGGTAAAATAATGATGACGCAGGCGATAAGCTGCCGCGACCAAGTCCATGATCTGGTCGTCAGTCGAATCGAGGATGGAGCGAGCTTCCGCGAAAGTGATCGGTTCCCCAGCCAAGCGACGCGCCGCGAGCTCGTGCCACGGAGACGCGCCGG
>JAGQPK010000395.1 GCA_020426755.1 Planctomycetales bacterium | reverse complement strand
CCGATCGGGATCGCCGCGAACGATGACACCGACGCCTTGCTCCCCGGTGGCGTCGATGAGACGAACCTGAGTGCGAAGTGAAGTGTCCGTAAACTCTTCTCTGACTCCCACGAGCCCCAATTCGTTAGCACGCGAAGCGCTCAAGTGCATGTCACCGTCGATGACCGTGACGGTCGTCAGCGGCCATTGTGAGAATTTGGTCCATGTGACAGGCGATCCGTCAGTGGCTGAGCCATCAGAAAAATTGTCGTAGTAGATCGTGTCGCCGTTGAGTCGTGACGTCGCCATCGTGGTCACGCAACAGGCAACGACCGCAATTAGCGTTGATTTGAACGACATAACTTTCCTTTCGCAGCGTTCCAGTTGTTTTAATTTGAGGAGTCGCTTTACTCTTCAAACAACGGCCGTGGAACAATAACCTATGCAGACGATTTCCATTGCGACTGCCGACGCTGGCGTTCGCTCTCATGACGATGGCCACGGCTGTCAGGCTGATCGCTATCCAGTAGTCCTGGAAGGCGCCACGAGTATATGCGAGAACCGTGAGTTGGTTTGATCGTGGATTTTTTCAGAATGCAAAGAATGGCAGATTCGCGTCAACGACATTCACGCACTGACGTCCTTCGCTGCACTTAGAAATACGTGGCGACTCAGAATAATCTCCGCTCCTATTAAAGAACCAAAGCGGGAAACTTCACGATTGCACCGCAATTGCAGGGCTGAGTCAATTGTCGCAGCCCAGTTAAAGAGCGAGCCGCAATTTGGCGCTGGGTGCTATTTGCCGTCACAATCGTGCGGAAATTGATCGAATTAACTCGATTTAGCGTCCCCCGTCGAGTATCTATGACGAGTGGCTTGAAAGGGAACCAGCATGCCATCGACGTGGAGCGATTCTGAAGAAACACAAACGCTGATTGAATTGACTGCTCAAGGTGACGAAGCGGCGGCGGAACAGTTGTTTGCGCGACACCTGCCGATGGTGAAGACCTCGGTACGACGACGCATTCGCACACCGGTTCAGTCACGGTTCGACGACTCGGATGTGCTGCAAGAAGCACACGCTCTGGCTCATCGACAATTGAATGACTTTTTGGCAAGGAGGCCCATGCCATTTCGTCTTTGGTTGCTAAAGACAGCTCATCAAAGATTACTCGATTACGAACGTGCGCACCTGCGCGCTCGCCGCAGTGTCCATCGGGAACTACCGCTTCCCGATCAGTCATCAATGGCGCTAATAGGCCATCTTCACATAGCAACCACACCGACCGCATCGGCGATCCTACAACAGCGCGAGCAAGCTCAGTTGGTACGCCGCTGTTTGGCCTTGCTGTCCGAGCTGGATCGGGAAATCCTGTTGCTACGCGTGTTTGACGGCCTTAAGAACCCAGAGGTATCGGTACTGCTGGAACTGCCTCCCGCGACGACCAAGAAGCGGTTTACGCGCGCACTGCTCAGACTTAAAGGCCATCTGCGGCAAGCGGGCCTATCCGAGTAATGTAACAACCACGCGCCGAATTCTGTTTTTCTCGCGGACCGTCAACTGCGTTGGGTGTAAGCACAGTGAGCGAATTAACTGAAACGCCTGATGATTCGAGCGTATCCAAACTGGCAGAAGTCATCGACGAGATCTCTGATCGGCTGGCGGCCGGCGACAAGATCGAGTTGGAACACTATCGACGTCAAATGCCTGATCAAGCCGACGCGTTGGAGGAAGCCTATGCATCGCTCTGCCAGATGCATCGCTTCAGCCGGCACGCCGTGGCGTCTGACAATGCTGATGAAGTGCCTGCTCCCGTGGCAGTGCCGTCGCCATTGGGCGACTATCGGCTGTTCGGTGAAATCGGACGTGGTGGCATGGGCATTGTTTACGAGGCAGAGCAGATGTCGCTGGGGCGCCGCGTGGCTGTCAAGGTGCTGCCGATGGCGGCGCTGTGGAGCGCCCGGCAATTGGATCGTTTTCGAAACGAAGCCCGGGCCGCCGCATTGTTGAAGCATCCCAACATTATCAGCGTCCATGCGATTGGCTACGAACGGGGAGTCCATTTCTTTGCCATGGATCGGATCGATGGCGGTTCGTTCGCCGAGCTTGTCGAACAACTGCGTTACGCTTCACCTCAACTGCTGGCGTCGTTCGAATCGTCTGCCAGCTCGAAAGTAAAGGATCGGCCGACGGATTCGCCCATCCGTCTCGCCCCGGGGTCGTCTGCCAGATGTACCGTCGACCAGCTGACATCGAGCTATAGTCGATCACCGGCAGAATACTATCGCGCGGTGGCTGAATTGGGAGCGACCGTCGCCGATGCAATCCAGTATGCGCACGAACAGGGTGTGACTCACCGAGACCTCAAACCGTCCAACCTATTACTCGACGGCGAAGGGCGCCCTTGGATTGCCGATTTTGGATTAGCACACATCCAAGGGGAAGCCAGCCTAACGATGACAGGAGATCGTCTGGGCACCTTGCGTTATATGAGTCCGGAGCAGGCTGAGGGAAAGCGGATTCTCGACCATCGTACGGATGTTTATTCGCTGGGTGCGACTCTGTACGAGCTCTTGGCGTTGCGTCCGGCGTTCGATCAGGAAGACCGTGCCCACTTGATTCGAGCGCTCGCCGATTTCAGTCCTCCGCCGATCCGGTCGCTGGCA
Source organism: Planctomycetales bacterium (assembly GCA_020426755.1). Lineage (GTDB taxonomy): Bacteria > Planctomycetota > Planctomycetia > Pirellulales > Pirellulaceae > JAGQPK01. The sequence goes on along the minus strand of JAGQPK010000395.1, from coordinate 2,867 downwards.
CCTCGCGTGCCCCGCGACCTGGAGACAATCGTTCACAAAGCGATGTCTAAATCGCCGGACGACCGCTATGATTCCGCTGCCGACTTGGCGGACGATTTGCGACGCTTTCTCGAACGACGACCGGTCAAAGCACAACCGGCAAGCTGGTTACACCGCCTGCGTCGGTGGGCGTCACGCAATCGCCGCCTGGCGATCGTCGGAACAACGACGGTCCTGCTATTTACATTCCTCGCAATTGCCGGCCCGATTGCTGCCTGGAAGTACTCGCGTCTGGCCAATTCTGCGGCAGAAGCTCGCGCGGCGTCCGACGCATCCCGGCGCGAACTGCAGACGCTGCTCGAAAACATGTTAACGACGACGACCGATTTGCTGGAAAACACGCCCGGCATCGATGACGCACATCGCTCAGTGGCCTTGGATCTGCTGGACCATTATCGGCGTCTGAGCGCGATGGACTCTCGAAACACAGCATTGCAGGTGGAGGTCGCCGACGGATTCATTCGCCTGGCGCGGGTCATCAATCTTAGATTCGACGTTGAGATGGCGGAAGACGTCCTACTTGAGGCCGTGGATCTACTGCAATCGCTCCCAGAGACTGCCAACCCCGAGGTAATGCTCAAGCTTAGCAACGCTTACCATGTGCTCGGCAATATCAACTGGTCTCCGGCTGCGTACGAGAAGAGTCTGGCCATTTGTAAGGTACTCGTCAGTGACGATCCAGAGAATCTGATATTTCGCGAAGAACTGGGGTGGACACTCGTGCAAATGGGATCATGCCTCAGTCAACTGCAATCTACAGAGGCTGCAGAGCCAATTATCGAATGGGGGATCCGCGAATTTGGCGAACTTTTGAAACGCGATAGTTCGAAGTTGGATTACCAAATGGGCTTGGCTTTGGGATGTAGCCATCTGGCCACCCACCAGACTGCTACGGGCCGGTACCTAGAGGCGCACGAGCAATACGTTCGGGCACTGACAATTGGTGAGAGGCAAAAGGATGATGTCGCACGCCAAGTGCGGCTGCAAATTGGGTTCGCCGTGATGAGGGCGTCGTGGGGCAATAATCAATGCTACTTGCGAGAATATAATGAAGGCATCGCGCAATTAGAATTGGCGGTCGAGCAACTGGAGCAGGTCATTCATGGATATCCCAACTCGGTTTGGGCGCGCGTGTCGTTGGGACAGGCGCAGACGATGCTTGGGGATGCTTACATGGCAGTTCAACGAGACCAAGACGCGGAAGCGGCCTATCGGAGCGCCATTGCCAACTTGCTCTTGATATCGGCTCAGCGCTCCAACTTAACCGAGACTGCTGTCGCTCATTATCGTTTAGGGTGCGTGCTGTTTCGTGTCGGAGAACGCGACGAAGCGAATGCAGAGTTTCGTGAGGCATTACGTATCTCTGAGGAGAATGACGCCAACCGGAAACGACTATGGTGGTTCGTCAATTGTCCGGATTCAGGCCTGCGCGACGCGAAACGAGCCGAACATTTAGCGGCTCAAATCGAACCAAAGGACTCAGCTGATGCGCGTTTAGTTGGCATGGCACATTTTCGTGCGGGCCAATGGAAACTGGCGATTCAATCACTTCTAGTAAGTGCAGTCGACGAATCGAAATGCGATCCGCTTGATGCATTTTTTTTGGCAGCGGCCTACCATCAATCCGGTTACATGGACGAGGCGCGACACTGGCATGAAGCGGCACTTCGCAGGCTAAACTCGCCAACTTCGACACCACAAGACGAGGTGCAGGCGGCGCGCGCTGAGGTCGAACAAATGCTTGGTTTAGAACCTCCAGCCGATCAAAGCCCGCCATATCTGGCCGAACCAGCAGAGGATGCATAGCGTGACCGGACAATTAACTAATGCTGTTGAATAGGTCACGATTACCAAAAAAATCATGTCCCCTGTCGAAACGGTTGGCGAGTTGCTATTCGTATCGCACCTGCCAAATCGACGATTGATTGTCACGGTGCGGTGCCTGCCGTCGTTTCACAATAACACCGGGACAAGATGACGATGTCGCCACGTAAAAACTTCTTCAAGCCTTTGTTCGTAAGTTCGCTCGTTGCCATTATCCTCGCCGCAACTTCACCCACACACGCTCAATACTTTCAAGACGATTTCGAAGACGGCAGCGCAACGGATGGCAATCCAGTCACTTGGTCCGACTATCCACCACCATTCAACCTCGGAACCTTCGCTGTCGTCGACGGAGACTTGGTGATCACACCAGCCACCACGGGGCCGGTCAACGGCGCTGACAGGAATTACCGCGAGAAGGACGTCGTTGTCGCTAATCGATTGTTCCATGACGTTAACGTTCTAGCCCGTGTACGCGCGTTGACGGATGCCCCATCCATAATTGGAATTGGAACACTTGACACGCATTTCGCCGACAACGGCATCGGGATGTCGGTCAATTCGTCAATCGTGTTCGACGGAGCTCGAAGGTACCTCTTGATGAATTATGAGAATAACTTGAGTACGACTAGGCTCGGTCTCGTGGACACGAACATTTCACAGTCAGCGTCGGATGTTAATCTACGCGTCGCGATCGCAGGAGATGTTGCCAGTTTCTCGGTTTGGGCAGACGAAGAAGCTGAGCCCACAAGTCCCCAGTTGCAGAGAAAGCTGCCGCGTTCTTTCCAGAACACCGAAGGGCAAGTTGTCATTTGGGCTGGCAATGCTGATGGGGTTGATAGCCCCGTTGCCTTTCGATCCATCACGGTCGTACCCGAGCCCAGCGCGGCAATGCTCGGTTCGGTCGCCTACCTTGCTCTGCTATCTCGAGTGCGCCGTTGCCGAAATCCACAACCAGAGTCACCGCGTCGCTTCGTCTAGCCCCGCGACTGATAGCAAATCCA
>JAGQPK010000394.1 GCA_020426755.1 Planctomycetales bacterium | reverse complement strand
CAGCATTGACGGTGGCGGCGAAGCCGTACTTCACCGGTTCGATGGCCAGGTCGCGATGCTGGGTGACGGAGACGGGAACCGCCGATTCGTAAAAAAGCAGATGTTTTGCCATTTCTGTCCTATGTCCTCATTGATTCAATTTGGGGGTGTGCGACCTGACTCGCACCGCTAAACCTCGCATTGTAACAGCATCTCAACAATAAATGCGAGTCTCAGCCCCTGCTTTTGGGCCGGCTTTCCAGACTGGGCGAATGATTGTGCACGTCGAAGCGGCTGATCCGACGGATCTGTCCGATCAGTCGGATCTGTCGGATCGGTCCGATCTCAGATCAGCGTTCTTCGAAGCGATAGCCGATCCCGTGCACGGTTTCGATACGATGCGCGTGTTCACGCAGTTTGCGGCGAATCGATTTGATGTGGGCGTCGATGGTGCGTGTCTGCACAGGGAGCGTCGACGCTCGACAAAGCTTCGTGAGGTCCGAGCGTTGCAGCACGTAGCCAGGACGCTTCATCAGTTCCCACAGCAATTTGAATTCCGTGGGCGTCAAATGGAGCACGCGGTCATCAACCCAAGCCCGATGTCGCACTCGATCCAGGCAGAGCCCCGAACGTGTGAGCCGATCCGTCGTTTCAGCGAGCGACGCAACCGTGTCAGGACTATTGGCCGTCGACTTATGCTCCAACGAATCGCCGCCCATGGTCATGATGAACGTGGGCGAGGACTTTCCATTGATGGCGGTGCGCAGTGCCATGGTCAGTTCGACGGTATTTGCGCCGGGGAGTGGATCATCAATGACGACAATTTCGGGATTGAGCACTGCGGCCCGCGCGATTGCCTCTTGCGGTGTAGTGGCCACTTCAACGCGACAGCCGGCGGCTCGCAAGGAAGCGATCATAGGTTCAATCTGCTCGGGTGTTTGCGCGACGGCAAGCAGTCGCTGGGGAGCCATGTCAAGCGGTATCATAATAGCCACTACACCATTGGAAAGACGTTACGACGTTACCTAACAGCAGCAGGTGGGTTTAGCCGAAACGACCTGTAATGTAGTCCTCGGTCTCCGCAAGTTGCGGTCGAGTGAACATATCGGATGTCGGGCCATACTCGAGCAACCGTCCCATATACATCAACGCGGTGTAGTCGCTGACCCGCGAGGCCTGTTGCATGTTGTGCGTTACGATCAAAATCGAATACTCACCGCGTAGTTCATTGATGAGGTCTTCGATTTTGCCTGTCGCGATCGGATCCAGTGCCGAACATGGCTCGTCCAGTAGGAGGACCTCGGGCTCGCTGGCGATCGCCCTGGCGATGCAGAGTCGCTGTTGTTGTCCGCCGGAAAGGCTTAAGGCACTCTCGTGGAGTCGATCTTTGACTTCGTCCCACAGCGCCGAACTCTTCAGACTGTGTTCGCAGACATCGTTCAAAAGCGTGCGATTGCGAATGCCGTCGATACGTAGAGGATAGACGACGTTCTCGAAGATGCTCATCGGGAAAGGATTCGGCTTTTGAAACACCATGCCCATGCGCTTACGTAGCTCGATCACATCAACATGGCGGTCGTAAATGCTGTCGCCAGCCAACCGCATGTCGCCTTGGATGCGGACCGAATCGATCAAGTCATTCATGCGATTCACGCAACGCAGGAGTGTCGATTTGCCACAACCGGAGGGGCCAATCAACGCGGTGACCTTGGATCGAGCCACCTTCATGTTGATGTCGAACAGAGCTTGCTTCGGCCCGTACCAGAGGTTGAACGTGTCGACTTCTAACACGTGATCTTCGCTGTCGACGGTGTCATGAATGACAGATGGGACCATCTCTCCGCGGTCGATGCGGTGCAGTCGATTGGTTCCTTGGCGGGGTGCAAGAACGACGCCGCCGGAACGATCCGTATCGTGCGGAGCAGATAAGCGAATGCCTTGTGCCATTTCAGGAGACTCCTGGGTTAAATCATCGTTCATTGTGTTTAGAATTCGCCGGCAGCAAATCGCTTGCGTAAGTGAGCGCGGAGCCACACGGCCATTAAATTAAGTGACGTGATCAAAGCGATCAGCAGCAATGTCGTGGTGTAGACCATCGGCTTGGCGGCTTCGCTGTTCTGGCTTTGAAAGCCCACGTCGAAAATGTGAAATCCTAGATGCATGAAGCTGCGATTGCCGTGCAAGAACGGGAAGGCGGTATCGATCGGCAATTCAGGTGCAAGCTTCACGGCGCCTACCAGCATTAGCGGGGCCACTTCACCGGCTCCTCGCGCCATGGCAAGAATCATGCCCGTCATAATGCCCGGCATCGCATGTGGTAAGACAATGCGACGGATCGTTTGCCACTTACTTGCTCCACATCCATAGGAGCCTTCACGCATCGAATTCGGCACCGCGGCCAGAGCGTCTTCGGTCGCTACGATCACCACCGGCAATGTCATGAGTGCCAACGTCAGCGCGGCCCAGACCACACCGCCTTTGCCCCAGTATGGATTGGGCAGATTGGCCGTGTAAAAGCCATCGAAATGCGGCGTCTTGAAGGCGGCGTAGAAGAGTAGTGCCGTAGCGACGATCCAAATCACCCCGGCCAACACCCCGACCGCGCGGCGCCAATAAGCCCGCGTGCTCCGACGGCCGCTGAAACCTACGAGTGTGCAGATGAAGGCCACACAAGTTACGATCGCCAGTCCAAACAACACCGCGTACCACCTGGCGCTGGGAAGAGGGGCGACACCGGCGTTGCGGGGACCACCATCGATGTACGCACCGACGATGTAGCAGAAGAAGCCCAGGCCGAACACGCCAAACACGATGCTGGGCACGCCAGCCAGATTGTTGATGGCAATGCGAATCAAACTAACAAAGGGCCCCGGCTTGGCATACTCGCGGAGATACAAAGCCGCCATCACACCGAAGGGCACCACCGCCAATGACATAATCAGTGTCATGGCGACCGTGCCCCAAATGGCGGGCAGAACTCCGCCTTCGCTATTGGCCTCGCGCGGGTCGGCACTGAGAAACTCCCACCAGCGCGATAGGTAAACACCGATCGTTGCACTGTTGGAGAGCCGATTGGGCTGGAACGCTCGGACGATGTCGCCCATCGCCAATGCTTTCTGCTGATGGTCGGCGGTTTCCATCAGTAGTTGATGACGAGCGATCTCGGCACGGATCGCAGCGATCTCACTCGTGATTTCCAACGACTTGGCCTGAGCGTCGTGTTCGACATCGAGCTGCTCTTGCAACGCCGCTTGAGCCACCGCCGGTAGTTGTTGGCGAGCGGCCTGCATTTCCGTCAGCTCGGTTTGAAGTTGGCCCAGTTGCTGCTCGATAGCCGCACGTTGTCGCTTGAACGCAGACTGCAATGCCGTCACGACGTTCGTTTGATCGGGGAAGGAGGAAGTTGCGAATGCCGCGAGTCGATCGAGCTGTGCCAACTGTCGGCGTGCCTCTGACTGCTCGTTCTCGACGCGTAGTTCTGCGGCCGAGTACTTGAGCAGTTCCTGGTCACAATCCAGTTCCGCCTGGCGTACACACAAACGTGCTTGCTCTTGACGGGCGTACTGGCGACCCAGCTCATGCTTCTCTAAATGTTGACTACGACGTTGTTGCTTGAGAATACCGGGGTGAAGTTGGGCAAAGGACTGCCAAGCTGGCTGATCTTCTTCAATGACAATGCGTACACCCGACAGGGGCTCTTCATCGGTCAATTCACGAAGCGGCTTTGTGTCGCCTGTCTCAAGGACGGCCAAGTGTTGTACGGTTGCGGACGTTGAACTTGTCGTTTGGTCTGTGAAGCGTTTGAGAAACTCGCGTGTTGTCGAGAGTCGAGCCGCTGCCAGGTGCTGCTCAAGGACCGACGTGACTTGGTCTCGTAATGACGTCGCATCTTGTCCATCGTCTGTTGCAGGTGCCGACTGCCAGAACTCGACAAGCTGCCTCGCATTCACTTCCGCCTCGCTGGGCTCACGCGGCTGTTCCTCAACGGCGGCCGCAGGGCGGCCGTAAAAGCGCCCCCACGACTGTCGCTCAATGAGTGTCCCTTGTTCTGGCAACGCCTCGCCGCTTGGTGCGACTTGGTAGTCGGCGACCCAGTTGAAGTGTTCATTAGTGAGCTCAAAGTTGCCGGTACGTAGCAAGCGGCGACCAAACTGGACCGACTTTGGCGACTGCTCTTTGGCAACCGCGATCAGCGATCCGAAAAGGAACGCCTTAATCGACTCGTCGGCGGACAAGAGTGTATCGCGATCGAGGCTTGTCTGACCGCGCAGGTAACTGACGGCGGCCTGCGACATCTCCACTTCGCCCTGCAGGTTTGCTAACCGTCGACGTTTGGCTTCAATATTGCGTTGTTTCCGCTCAAACAATTCATCGTGCGCTTCTTGACGAATTGCGTCGGCGCGTTGGAAGGCGTCGCTATGCTTGTCGATTGTCGGCCCGGAGTCCTGCGGTTGCAACGTCTGCAGTTGAGCCGACACGTCTTTGGCTTCCGCTACACGCCGCTCGATACCCGACTCGATAAACGCCTGCAAGTCATGGCCGTTATTGGTCGCGTCTAGGAGAACGTCGGCAAGATGCTCTTGAACGATCGCCGGTTCAGAGAGCAACGTGTTCGCTGTCAGATCGAAATGCTCGCGTTTGGAAAGCTCCCCCAATAGCACGCGTCCGTCTCGGAGGGTCAGTTCGAGCAGCGGACGCGGGTAGAAGGTCGACATCCCGAGCATGGTTATCAGTAGCAGGAGTCCGACGATCATCGCGATCGAAGTTACCAGTGCACCGGCCGTCAGCCAGATGAGTGGTTCACCGTGCGCGAACAGTGAACGTGCATGAGAATGCCGGCGAGCGCGTCGCCGGCGTTCTGTCGGCATCGGCTGATTGGCCGGTGTGTTTTCGGTGGTTGGTAGGTCGGTGAGACTGCTATGATTCACAGTTGAACTGCTCGACGTCGAAATCTCAGTCGCACCCATTCTGCTACGGTGTTAATGACGAACGTCAACATCAGTAGAGTAAGTGCGGCCAAAAACAAAGTTCGGTAATGAGTGCTATTGCGTACAGCTTCCGGTAGTTCGACGGCGATGTTTGCCGACAAGGTCCGAAAGCCATTGAACAGATTCCAATCCGTAATCGGCGTATTGCCGGCCGCCATCAACACGATCATGGTTTCGCCGACGGCCCTGCCTAGTCCGATCATGACAGCGGAGAAGAGTCCGCTCATCGCCGTCGGCACGACCACGCGCAAGGCGGTCTGCAGTCGCGTGGCGCCCGCGCCGAGTGATGCGGAGCGTAAGTGGCGGGGGACTGTGGAGAGCGAATCCTCGGCAATTGTGTAGATGATCGGGATAATGGCGAATCCCATCACGAATCCGACGACTAACGCGTTGCGTTGCACGTACGTGCCCACGACGCTGCCGCGCGGGTCGAGACCCAGTGACGTTAGCGTTGCTCCGCCAATCCAAGCGAACGCGGCGGCCGCAGCAATGCCGGCCAAGAACTTCAAGAGATTGAAGTTGGCAGCACGAAACCGCGACACGTGGGCGACATATTCGGTGAG
>JAGQPK010000393.1 GCA_020426755.1 Planctomycetales bacterium | reverse complement strand
TTCGCTGCGTCGGGTGCGAAGAACGCCGCAGTCACCAGCATCTCCGGACGGACCGAAATCGGCGGCGCAATCAGTTCCACTTTGACCTCCAGCGTGTTCTTCTGAATGTTGGCTGAACTAGTCGACTGCAGGACTCGCCCCTCGATCGCATGATTCGATGATGCGGTCTTGATTTCGACCGGAGCCCCCGGTGTCACCAGTGGCACGTCTTCTAGCCGGACATCGGCTCGAACCTGTAATCGGTCCGGATCATACATCTCCACGACGGTACTCGAACTCTGGCCGGCTGTCTGCTCAAGGCCCATGACTCGTGTCCCTGGCGCCGCCACCAAACGCAGGATGCGGCCGTCCATCGGTGCGAGAATTCTCATGCGCTGCAGTGTCAGTTCCGCCAACCGGATTCGCAGTCGGGCATCATCGCACGCTGCTTTCGCAGAAACGACCTTCGCCTGGGCTTCGGCAACCTGTCGTCGCTCCTCAACTAGCAACGTCAGTTGCTCTTCCCAGGCCCGCGTTTTCTCCTGCAAAGCCTCAATTTCGCGTGTCAGACTGGGACCACGGGTCTGCAACTCTTCAAGCTCCGCCTGTGTCGCGAGATAGTCCCGCTCCGCCTGCAGGACCACGACCTGCGGGACGCCTACTCCGGCGTTACGCTTCCCGTCAAAATTGCGACGCGCGAATTCCGCATTTGCTTCAACCGCTTTGATGAGAAACGGCAATTTTTCTTTCTCGGTCATCGTTTTCGCCAACAGGCTACGTGCTTCGGCCAGTTGGACTTTCAAATGCAGCGGATTGTCCCGTCGAGACTCCACAGCACAGAGTTCGGCCTGCGCCCGCTGCAACTCACCCTCGCTCGCTGTGAGCGACGCGCGCGCCTGCTCCACGGCAATCTCCGCATCGACGGAAATCAGCCGCGCGATCGGTTGTCCCTGCTCGACTTCCTGACCTTCCACTACGAGCAATGCCTCAATCACTCCCGGGGCCAAAGCGGGGACGCTGACCGGCGTTGGGCGGGGTTCGATCCAGCCGGCAGCCTGAAAGAGAGGCGTACCGACTTGTTGAATTTCACCCCGCTTCACAATGACGGGGACGACGGTGACAGGTGTCGCGGGAACAAGTTGATGCCCCGCGGCGGCGACAAGCAACGCGATGAATCCAGCCAGAATGCCAACCGGAAAGATGTAGCGCGACAACCAGCGCCGGTGTCGCGGCATCTTCCCGATCGCCGGTGAGGGGGATCGGTCGAGCGCCAGCTTACTCAGATCAAGTTGCGTTTCGCGCATGGTTCACTCACTTGGCCGTACAAATACATGAGTCGCTGCGACTGTCAGGTTGCCCTGATCGTCACGCTTCGCCTTGCCGTGTACAACGACGGTCGAGAGTTCCTTGACTTGCAGCAATTGGCGCGCATCTCCCGACACGACCTTGCCGGAATCATCAACAACCTTCACCGTGGCAATGTTGCCTTTGACCTGATCCTGCGTGCAACAATAGTCCCAAGGGGTCGGGCAGCCTTCGTCCGCCGAGCAATGAGGGACCTTCGGATCGACGATCGTAAACGCAGCGAGTCCATCAACGAACGGTTCTGATGATCCGCCGATTCTACCCACCAAGGTCACCTCCTGTTCTCCCTGGACTAACTCGCGAGCCGTACCCACGGGAATCGCGTCGGCAGGTTCCGTCGTCGCAACAAATGGTTTTGCGTCGGCGCTCGATTGCGGCGCGGCGGCCGATTCGTCGACATCCGAAGTCCCGCAGCCAACGACGAGCATCAGGACGCACAAGAGCACTCCGTTCACCAGCTTCATTTCAATTCTCCTTTTCGTTTGATTAGTTCGCTTTGAGTGTGACCGCCACCGATTCACGTAGTGCCTTGAGTGCCGGTGGCATAGCACCCAGGACTCCCAATAAGATTCCCACTCCGCATCCCCATAGGATGGCAACGCTGTCGATGCGCAGCACAAACGCGCCCATCGTGAATCGCACGGCCATCCCATTGAGAAAGGCGAGAGCAATGAGACCAGCCAGCAGCGACGCGCTTGCGGCCAGCAGCACGCCTTCCTGAACCAGACTCAACAGGATCGCTCGCCGCCGGTAGCCAATCGCCTGCAACGTGGCGATCTCCCGAACTCGTCCGGCAACCGCGCCGTACATCATGTTCAATCCGGCGAAGACTCCCGCACCGGACACCAGGATCACGACCAGCCACGCCAAGAACCGAACTGGGCGATAGTGCTGGCGCAGCGACCCGTAGTATTCCGTCTCACGGATGGCGCGGAGTTCCAGGTCGGTTCGCTCCTTGCAAAAAAGCGAGACTTCAGCCGGCGTTGTTCCCGGAGCCAGCAACATGGCCACCAGGCTGATGTCCTGCCGCTTTGTTGCGGTCTGGAAATCAACCAGATGACACCAGATTTCGGATTCGTAGGCCGATCCGCCGGCGGAGAACTCACCACTGATCGTCCAGGACCTACCCTCGAACTCGATCGTCTGGCCAATCCCCATGTTTTCGGAAGGAACGCCGAGTTTCGCAGCCGCCAATCGTCCAACCATGACCTCGCCTGCCTGTGGCCAGTCTCCATTCATCAAACGAACACCGCGCCGCACGAGTGGGGCACTGCGCGTGACTCCGCGCACTATTCCCGGTCCGGCCGAATCGCCATTGGCCCGTACTCGCGTCCCCATGTACAACTCGGGCGAGACATGGGCGACTCCGAAGCGACTCCAAACGCCATCAATACTGGCGGCGAGAAGTGCCGGCGTCCGAGCGTCAATTGCGGAGTCCTCGATGTTCTCTTCTGAGTTAACTGAACAGACCAGCACGACGTCGCGATCTCCGCTGATCGTTAGTGACCGCTCCAGTCCACGAACAAAGCCGACCACTACGAATACGAGCATGACGACAGTTGCCAACGCAACAAGCGTGAGTGCCGTCCGCACTGGCCTACGAGCCAGGTTGCGAACACCGTATTCCCAGGGAAGCAGCATCGTTGGATGACTTCAATGTGGAAAGATATGGGGATCGATTAGGTTGCGACGTCGCGCCGTTGTACGATCGCTGGCCTCTGTTGAGTCCCGGGCGAAGCTCAATCTGCGCGATCCACACGCCGAGCGGGCGTATCGAGTCACACAGGTCCGGGAGGCCGCCAAAGACAGAACGGCCGACTGTACGTGGCTAGATCAGCCAGACTTGGAAAGCAACAAGCGCAGTGCGACCCCCAATACATCTTGGAGGTCCATCCACGGCAGAGGCGGGCTGGGAGTGAATGCTGCATTGACCAGCTAGATCCGTCGGAAACAACCAGTGAGCGAAAGTAGCCTGGTCGTTGACGGTTGAAAAATCGGGACCATCTTGAAGCGCAGCGCCTTCACAAATGCAATGGAGACACGAGCAATCGTGCTCTCGTCCATCATCAATTGGGGGGTAACCTTGACAATCTTTGTCACCGGTTTCGCAGCAACAGCACGTCGAACGCGTAGTACTATCGCCACCGTTCGTATCCCATTCGCCACACATGCAACGGATTGGGCACACGAGCAAAGTGATAATCAGCGTAAGTGGAATGACGACTCTTCCCATGCTCCCAGCTTAGCTCAAACGACTCGGTGGGAGAATAGGTCCGGGATTTCGTGTCGATTCCCACATCACGTCAACGGCTAGCTCTTGGCCGCCGAAGATGCTGCAACGAGATCGGGAGAGCGAAGTAGCCTTAGTAGGACGCCTGCCGCGCACAGCACCATCACCCCTTAGATTAGCCACACTCCGATGAGAATCATTCTGATTGGCTTCGCGGTGCGAATCGCGGAATACTTCGGAACAAAGCTGTCGTGCCAAACGTCTTGCTGAAGTCGCTCAACAACGCGAGTGTCTTGTACTCGATCTGACACTGAGCGTTTCTCTGCATCCACCATCGTGCTCACCGGCTACAAAAAGTGGGTGCAAGACGCAGCCACCTCTCGCGGGCGATTGCGACTCACTCCGAAAGTTTCGCAAGGTACTTGTCCGGGTCAGCCAACAACTTTTCTTTGCAGCCCTCACAGCAGATCCATACCGATTGTCCTGCCACCTCGACCTTCTCGGGGACGCCCATCGTGCCGAGCATGGCTCCACTCACGGGACAAATGTGTTGCTTCAGCGCCGACTGACGGTCCTGCTCGGAAAAGTCTGCGAGAGCTTCATGCATTTTATCCATATCGGAACCGTGAGCGCTATGATCGCCGTCCATCTGTGGCGAGGTTGTGCCGTCATGCATATGCATGCCGGACGAGTCTGACGTTGACGAGTTGCAGCCAGACGTGGCAACAATTAGCCCGAGGCCGAGCCCAAGTGCCAATCGGGAAAGAATATGCGACATTGCGAGGGTCTCCAGTTTAAAGGGGGGATCAAGTGATCGTTTTGTGTTTGTCCACGAGGTTAGATGCCCAGAAGCTCTTTTTCTTCACGAGAATGGCCCCCCAAAAAAATATCCATGATCCACCCTCAATGCTTAATTCTTGGGAGAATACGTGAAGAAGTCGCGCATGTTGGCATCGAACTTTGTGTGCGGCCAATTCGACGACATGGACCGCGCGACGGGCACGGTTAAGTTTTCGTTCCGTGGACTACTGAGATGGACGCTCCACTATGAATTGCTCTGACGTGCGAGACCAGCTATCGGCGTACTACGACCACGAGTTGTCTGCTGACGCGCAGGCCACGATGGCACGTCATTTGTCGGAGTGTGAGGCGTGTGCGGCCGAGTTGATGGCTTTCAGCAGAGTCTCTCGTGAAGTGCGTCGAATGCCACAACCGACAGTTCCCGACACCGTCTGGGGCCGTATCGCGGAGAACTTATCGCCGTTGAACGTGTCATCCACGACGGTCGCCCCTCAGATCACTAGACGTGGCACGCTTGCTCCGGGAGGTCCATGGCGTCAACTCGTCTTGGCTGCCTCGATTTTGCTGATATTGAGCGGCGGTCTCTGGATGGCTCGCGGCGTGCGGAACACCGGGATGAACCACCCGGGTAAACACGAACATGGCCAAGAGTTTGTCGCAACGATGGACCACTATCTGCAGCAATTGACTCATGACCCCATCGGGGCAGAACAGTTTTTGCTTAGCCAGTACAGCGGTCAAACGGTTGCTGCCGACAAAGCCGTCGAATTGGTCGGGTATCGTCCGGCCGTGGCGGCGGGACTTCCGCAAGGCTACTCGCTGGCATCCACCACCGTGTTGAAGATGCCGTGCTGCACGTGCGTCAAAGCCGTCTGCAGACGTCAGGATGGTTCGACGCTCGTTCTGTTCGAGCATGACGACGAGAAAACAGAGTGGTTTGGTGAACGCCCATCGAACATGGCAATCTGTGGCGACCGGGAATGTTGCCTCGTCGAACTCGATTCGAGCATCGCAGCGACTTGGAAACGCGGTTCGCGTTCGGTGACTGCCGTCGGCGCCCGCAACAAAGAGGAAGTCAACTTGTTGGTCACTTGGCTCGACCAGAAGATCGGAGTTTCACTGTGACGCACGCCTTCCCGGAGACGCAGCATGGATAATT
>JAGQPK010000392.1 GCA_020426755.1 Planctomycetales bacterium | reverse complement strand
TAGTTCGCCACAAATCATGCTGACGGGTGCGCAGGAGAATGTCTCCGATCTACTCGATGATGTTGAACCGCCGTTGCCGACGGATGACGATTATCCGTCGGAACCGCGCTCGCTTGTCACCTTGGATGACACCGCACAGCCAGCCGATCCTTACGACCTGATCCGCGAGGGTGAAGCGGCCGTCAAGCGTCGTGATCTGGGCAAGGCCCGCGAACTATTTGCTCAGGCATGGAAATACGAGAAGGATCTCGACCCCTCCGTGCGGCAACGCTTGCAGGACAATCTGCAGATGTTGCGAGGCTCGGACGAGGAAGAAGTAATTTCGAAGCCGAGCATGTCGGTGGCTGAAGAGGCCGCTGTTCGTCGCTTTTCAAGTGAAGTGAGCCGCGAACAATCGGCCGCTGCACGCCAACTCAAGGAAAGCCCCAAGCAGGCTTACGAATCGCTGAAGCGACTGCGTGAGAAAGTCGCCGATGCCGAAATCCCTGATGCCGCTCGCCGACAATTGATTGCTCGCGTCGATCGCAGCATCGGCGACGCAGAGGCCTTTATTGAACGCAATCGTGCTCGCATCGAGCAAGATGAACGTAACCGTGATGTGTTGGCTGACATCGAACGACGTCGCGATCACCTGATCCAAGTCGACGATGAAATGGCCAAGATGGTTGACGAGTTCAATCGCTTGATGGATCAGCAACGTTACTCGGAAGCAGTCGTGTTGGCGAAGAAGGCTCGTGAGCTGTCGCCCAACAATGCGACGACCGAGATGATGACTTGGAAAAGCAAGTTCGCTGAACGCATGATGGTTGAAGCATCCATGAGCGAACGATCGGAAGCTGGTGTGGTCGGAGCGATGGACAGTGTCGTCGCCTCGGCAGCACCCTTCGACGATCGATTGGCGATCGAATTCCCCAACGCCAAGTCTTGGGGAGACCTGACGACAAATCGTTTGCGAGCACTTCGTGAGAACAGTCGCCGCTTGTCGGACAAGGAGCTTGAAATCAACCGAGCTCTCAAGAAGCCAGTCCAGGTGAACTTTACCGAACAGCCCCTGAGCGAAGTCCTCAGCCAGTTGGGTAACTTGGCAGGCGTCAGCATCTATCTGGATCCGCAAGGCTTGGCGGCCGAAGGTGCGAACAGCAGCATGCCGGTCACCATTCGACTGAATCAAGAGATCCAACTCAAGAGTGCACTCAATATCATTCTGGAACAGTTTGGCCTGAGCTACATCGTCCAGGATGAAGTGTTGAAGGTTACTAGTGAGAGCATTCGTGCGTCGAAGGTCTACAATGAGACCTACAATGTTGCGGACTTGGTGATTCCGATTCCGAACTTCTTGCCCAGCTATGACATGGGCTTGGCCAGTGCGATTCGCGAAGCCTACAACGTGCAGGGTTTCGGATCCGCCTACCAAGGGCAAGTGCACGGGCCTTCGGCTTTGGCTGTGCTGGCCAACAACAAGCAGGCCGGTGCGGTTAACGGCTCTGCGATGGCACAGATGGCCGGCTCGGAACTGATGCCGACGGGACCGACGACTCCCCAACCGCTGGGCTTCGGACCAGGTGGCTTGGGCGGTGGTGCTCAGGCTGACTTCGACACTCTGATCGATCTCATCACCGCCACGATCGAACCTGACTCGTGGGACGACGTGGGTGGTGAAGGTTCGATCCAAGGCTTTCCCACGAACTTGAGCTTAGTTGTCAGCCAGACTCAAGAGGTGCACGAACAGATCGCTGACCTGCTGCAACAGCTACGCCGCTTGCAGGATCTGCAGGTGACGATCGAAGTCCGATTCATTACGCTCAATGACAACTTCTTCGAACGAATCGGCGTGGACTTTGACTTCGACATTGATGACAACGTAACGACACTGCCTCCGGACGATGGCGGTCCAAGCGTGACGATCGGGCTTGATCCGCAAGGTAATCCGACCGCCGACCTCGACCTGTCCTTCAATCAAGGCAGCTTTGGTGACTCGGTGCCGGCCTTCGGTGGCTATTCACAAGCGAATCCTGCCGCGACATTCGGCTTTGCGATTCTCAGTGATATCGAGGCCTTCTTCTTGATCGAGGCGTCTCAAGGCGACACGCGATCGAACGTATTGCAAGCTCCGAAGGTGACGCTGTTCAATGGTCAACAGGCGACGGTCAACGACACCACGTCACGACCGTTCGTGACGAGTGTGACGCCGGTGGTCGGTGACTTTGCCGCAGCACAAGCTCCCATCATCGTGGTGCTGAGCGAAGGTACGCAGTTGACGGTACAAGCGGTGGTTTCGAATGACCGACGCTTCGTGCGACTCACCCTAGTGCCGTTCTTCAGCAAGATCGGAGACGTGCAAGAGTTTACCTTTGAAGGCCGACGTACTTCGAACTCTGGCACCGCCGCCGTCAACCCGGTCGACGATACACAAACGGTCAACAACAACGAGGAGACCTTCACGGAAGGTACCACGGTGCAGTTGCCCTCCTTCTCGTCCACCAGCGTATCGACGACGGTAAGCGTGCCAGACGGCGGTACGATTTTGCTCGGCGGTATCAAGCGTCTGAGTGAAGGTCGTAACGAACGCGGCGTTCCGCTGCTCAGCAAGTTCCCCTACGTGAACCGGCTGTTCAAGAACGTTGGTATTGGCCGCACGACGCAAAGCTTGATGATGATGGTTACGCCACGCATCATCATCCAAGAGGAAGAAGAAGGCAAACTGGGGATTCCACCGTCGCAGCCCTAGTGTTACCGGATAAGCAGGCTTACGACACGCAAGTTACAAGCTGAGCTGAGTACGACCGAGCGGACCGATTCTCATGAGTCGGTCCGCTTTTTTTTTGCGCTAGCAAGTTCGCCGAAAGGCGTTCGCCGCGGTTCTCACCGCAGATAGAAGCTCAGCGCCGGGAAGAACCGACGCTAACGCGTAGCGGCGAACACTTTGCGTAAGCGGCGAACACTCACATCCCTACGGCGCGGGCAACGGAGCGGAGCAGTGCGGTCAAACGGCCTTCCGTGATGTTCTCTTCGATCGTGCGACGTTTGTGAGTGGTCGCGCTCAGTTCCCCGTCATCCAGCCACACACCGCGGCACGATTCGCAGGTGTCCACCTCCACTGCGGTGTGGCCGGCGAAGTAGCGACGTTGCAGTCGGCCGTCGCAACGCGGACATCGCATGTAGCCTTGCGGAACTTGTGGCACGAACTTTGGATCGCCGTAGTCCGCTTCGATCTGTTGTTCAATATCTGAAACGTTTAGCTCCCGCACCCGCTGCAGTTCGCCGTGATCAAACCACAGTCCGTCACAGCGATGGCACTTGTCCAGCTCAATGTCCGTAACCTTGACCGACTCGAGTAGGGTGCCGTCTTTGGGGCAGTTCATGATGGTTAACCTCGCAAACGTGGTGCTGGACACTCGACGATTCTACAGTTTAGCAATTCGCCGCAGATGTTGAACTCGGCGAGTCTGCTGGCGCGTGTAAAGTGACGTGAACCGTTCCGTTGGGCTCGCTACCGTGTTATCCTCGGGCTGTCTCTGGCACAACATGCGGAACGGGAGCGAAGGTTATGTTTCAGCCGACCAGCGTGAGCAAGTGCGCCGCAGGGGCCGCCCGACTACGCTGCCTCTGCTTATTCATCGCTGTCACATTGGCATGCGGAAGCGCGGAAGGTGCGGAGTTTGATCAGACGCGACCAGTCGACGGTTTGCGCACGAATGTGCCTCAGGTCTATGCACTGACCGGCGCCAAGGTGGTTGTCGCGCCCGGCCGCGTGATTGATTCGGGTACAGTTGTCATCCGCGATGGCATTCTGATTGCGGTCGGCGAGTCGGGGCAAATTGAGGTCCCTGCTGACGCTCAACCGATCGAGCTCGATGGCAAGACCCTCTACGCCGGTTTGATTGATTCATACAGCGAAGCAGATGCACCGCCGACGGATGCACTCGGTTACTGGAACGACGTGATAACGCCGGAACGCAAGATGGCTGCCGTCGCCGCGAGTGATTCCGACTCCGCCAAGGAAACTCGCAAGCAAGGCTTCGTTGCGCGACTTGTGGCACCCAATCGCGGTGTCGTACGCGGACAAAGCGCCTTGGTTTCCACGGGCGAAGAGCTGGCTGCTGATCGGTTGCTGGCGAGTGATGTCGCGATGCACGTGCGACTGACTGTGCCGCGTGGTCGGGGATCCAGTGGTTACCCGGGTTCGCCCATGGGCGCGGTCGCGATTGCTCGCCAAGCCATGTACGACGCAAGTTGGTATCGGGCGGCGTGGCGTGCCTTTGAAATTCAGGATGGGATCAGTCCGCCCGAACGCAATTTGGCGCTGGCGGCACTGTCGGAGTCGCTCGAAAACCAGCAGCTAACCATCATCGATGCACTGGACGAACAGTATCTGCTGCGGGGCGATCGGTTTGCTCGCGAGTTCGGGATCCGCGCTGCGTTCTTGGGTTCGGGCCACGAGTATCGTCGGCTAGATGCGGTGCGCGACACGGGGCGACCGGTCATCGTGCCCATGGCGTTTCCCTCCACACCGTCTGTGGGCACGCCCGATGAGGCCGATAACACGACGCTTGAGCAGCTCATGCACTGGGATCTCGCCCCCGGCAATGCTGCAAAGTTGCACGGTGCCGGCATTCCCATCGCACTGACGACGCACCGACTGAGCAAACTCGATGAGTTTTGGCCGGCTTTGCGCCGTGCGATCAAGCGCGGCTTGCCTGCTGACGCTGCCTTGGCTGCATTGACGACTTACCCCGCGCGGTTGTTCGGTGCCGAACGTCATTTGGGGACGATCGAACGGGGCAAACTCGCGTCGCTGGTTGTTGCCGATGGCGACCTCTTTGGCGGCGACGCGAAGGTGATTGAAACATGGGTCCGTGGCGTGCGTTATCCGACTGCTGACACTGTTCGTGAGGATCTGCGAGGCCGCTGGCAAGTTTCGTCCGCGCCGCAGGGAGAAGCGGCCGATGCGAAATTGACGCTTGGGACGTTGGTGATTGAAGGTGATCGGCCGGAGCAGCTCAAAGGGCACTGGCAGTCATCGACTCCAACCGCTCCAAAGGATGCAGGCGAAGAAAAGGTCGAAGACAAAGTCGAAGAGCAGGCGACTGACAAAGAAGCGGAGCAGCCAGAGGATGGTGGCGAGGACCAAGGGGAAGATAAATCGAAGGCGAAACGCAAGCGAAACAACGAACTGAAGGAAGTGCGTTTTGCTGACGGCGTCATGACCGCGCGATTCGACTGGCAGTCTGCGGAACTGAGTGGGCAGCCCGAGGGGGACTTGAAGGGCGTGGGGCGCCTGTCATTGACTCGCGTTGCCGACGCAGGTGGCACTCGACTGATCGGCCGCCTGGTCGCTCCCGACGAAACGACATACGACGTCGTCGCCGTAGCGGATCAGACAGATCAGTCGGATCAGACAGATCAGTCGGATCAGACAGATCAGTCGGATCAGACAGATGAACAGGATACCGCTCTCTTCGACGTGAACTACCCGCTGGGCGCGTTTGGCCGCACTGCTGCACCGGACACCCCGGAATGGGTTTTGTTTCGCGG
>JAGQPK010000391.1 GCA_020426755.1 Planctomycetales bacterium | reverse complement strand
GTCAGGCGGGTCGCTAGCGTCGGATCGTGTCGTCACTGAGCGTCCAACTCTGCCAATGGCGCCAGCCGCTACGCTTAGTTCGCCGAAAGGCGCCAGCCGCGGTTCTCACAGTGGTTAGAGACTCCGCGCCGGGACAGAACCGACGCTTGCGCGTTGCGGCGAACGATTCTTGCGTTACGGTGAACTAAGCACGTACCGCGAACACTCGCGCACCGACCTATGCCGCCCCCAGTTCGTCATCGGCAGCACCACCGATATCACGACGGATCGCTTCCTCACGGATGTGGCCGTCCTCGCTGACGTCTTCGAATTGAACAGAGACCCGTTTCGAGACGCCCGACTCCTGCATCGTCACTCCGTACAGGGTATGCGCGGCGGTCATGGTCTTCTTCGAGTGGGTGACCACGACAAACTTCGTCCAGGTGAGGAACTCGGTTAATACGTCGACGAAGCGGCCAATGTTCGCTTCATCGAGCGGACCATCGACCTCGTCCAACACACAGAAAGGACTCGGGCGATATTGAAAGATCGCTAGCAGCAAGGTCACGGCCGTCAACGCTCGTTCACCACCTGACAGCAGCGAGATCCCTAACGACTGCTTGCCTGGCGGCGTCGCCACGATGTCGATGCCGGCCTCCAGAATGTCCACGCCCTCTTCTAAAACAATATCCGCCGTGCCACCGCCGAACACGCGACGGAACAGCGCCTGGAAGTTCGTACGAATTGTTTCCAGCGTCTCCGTGAACACGCGGCGACTGTCCGCGTTGATCTTGTGAATGATGCGTGCCAGTGAATCCTTGGCGTCGATCAAATCCTGATACTGAGTTGCCAGCGACTGATGGCGAGTCTCAAGCGACTCGATTTCCTCCAGCGCCGCCATATTCACTGCACCCATGTTGCTCAAACGCCGGCGTAGATCGTTGATCTCACGATCCACTTCCTCACGCTCCGCCAACTCTGCTTCATCTTCCACACGCTGCGCACCAACCAGTGACAGATCAATGTCATAGTCGTCGCGTACGCGCTGCACGAGCGCCTCTCGTTCCAGCCGGATCCGGTTCGCCTCCAGTTCGAATTGGTGCCGCCGTTGATCGACTTCCTGTTGCTGCTTGATCAGCTTCTGCAATTGCTGCTGGCGTGAACGCCGTTCTTGTTGCCAGGTCTGCTCCGCCTGACGTAAGTCGAGAGACTGGCGCTGCAACGATTCATGTCGCAGATACAATTCCGCCAACACGGAAGTGCTCGCCAAAATTGTTCGCTCCGATTGCAGCGCACGGGCACGGGCATCGGTCAGCTGAAAGAGCGTTTCATCGATCGCCCGCTCACGTTCGCGCTGGTCCTCTTCCAACCGCTCCTGCTGCCCACGAAATCCGTCCAGACGCTGTTCACTCTTGGCCGATTCGACTTTGATCTCGGTCAACAGCGCGAGTTCAAGTTGGCGACGATCCTCAAGCGCTTGCATCTCCGCGCGAAACGTCTCGAGGCTGGCTTCCAGGTGCTCAACACCGGCAGCCACCTGCGACAGCTTGAACTCGTTTTGCTCGCGCTGTGCCGACAAGTCCTGAGCGCGCTGGGCCAGTGCAGACTCTTCTTCGCCGAGTGTCGACAGTTGGTTTTCGACAGCACTGAGGCGATCCACGCACGCACGCGCTGCAAAGCGGGCGTTCATGAGCTGTGACGCAGCGCTGTCATAGTCGCGAGTCAGATCGTCAACTTGATGCTCGGAATTCGCAATCTGTTGCCGCAAATCGGCAATCTTGGCGTCGGTCTGCCGCATCAACGGATCGAGTTCCACGATCTCATGTTGCAGCGACCGTAGTTCACTCCGTCGCGAAACGATACCCAGCGCCGCCTGCCGGGGGCCTGCCAAGAGTCGTCCGTCTGCCTCCAGGATTTCGCCGGCCCGCGTCACGAATCGCAGTCCCGCCGATTGCCGCCCGTGTTCCGCCTGCAACCGAATCGCATCCTGCAAGGTTTCGACACACCAAGTGTTGCCCAGCAGCCGCTCAATCAACGCCGCATAAGCGGATTCCACTTCCACGAACTGGTCAGCTCGTCCCAAAATTGCTCGATCGGACGACATGCGTGGATGGCGTTCGCTACGGACCGGTTCGGCCTGCAAATCCAAGATACCCACGCGGCCTGAAAGCGGCAGATCCCCCACGGCGATCTGCTCCATCAAACCGGGCCCCTTCACCACCAGATACTGTGTCAATTCTCCTAGCGCCGCATCGATCCAAGGTGCCATCTGGACATCCACACGAATCAAGTCGGCGACCATGCCTCGCACCGTCGCCAGCGCGCCCAGCGGCTCGTTCTGAGCACGCAGTAGCAACTCCTTGATCCCTGGACTCAACCCCTCGCTGCGTCGCTCCAAATCCTGGAGCAAACGAGCACGCTCGGTCGCGACCGTCAATTGACGCTGCAAATCGACGGCTTGTTGCCGTTGTTCATTTAACTCACGTTCGGCCCCGTGCAACTCCTTGCGAATCTGTCCCAAGGCGTCGCGCGCGGCCTGTTCACGCAGTTGCCACTCCGCCTCGGCTGCAACGCAAGTGGCTTGTTCCGCTTGAACGTCGACGAGCGACGTCGCCAGCGTTTCGCCCTGTTGCTCCAAACGCTGCCGCTGCTGCTGTACGGAGGCCAATTCCGTTTCCAGCATCGCGATGCGCCGCGTCAGATCATTGGCGATCCGCAACTGATGTGAGTGTTCATCGCGTTGCTCTTCATGCAAACCGCGTCGACGCGACAGATCGGCATCGACGCCCGCGACGACGGTTTCCTGCGCCGTCAAACGACCGTGAATTTCAGCGTGAATTTCGTTCGCGCCGCTAAGTTGCTGGTGAATCTCGGTGAGTTGCGCACCCAAATCGCCGGCGCGCGTCGTCATCGCACGCCACTGCCGTTGGTAGCGTTCAATTTCCGACTGCAGTTCCGCCAAACGCTGATGTTCGTGCCGCACCACCGCTTGGTGCATGGTCAGTTCCTGCACCGTCTGCGCCGCCGCGTGATCGGCGTCCTGCGACAGCGTGACCGCCGCCTGTAGTTCGCCTTCCACTTCGCCCAGCAGCGTCTGGTGAGCATCGATTTCGCTCTGAGCGCTCGACGTTGCATCACCGACTTCGGTGAGTGATCCTTCGACCTCAGCTAACTCTGTCGTATAACGGCGCCAATCGGCCAGCCCGACATGCGTGCGTAGCTCTTTCAATCGGTCCGTGTACTCTTTGAAACGCCGCGCTTTCGATGCCTGGTTTCTGACACTCCGCAACTGACTGTCAACTTCGTCAACAATGTCCTTCAGTCGATCCAGGTTCTGTTCGACACGCTCCAGACGTCGCTGCGTTTCAATCTTCTTGGCTTTGAAGCGGCTAATGCCGGCTGCTTCTTCGAAAATTGCCCGGCGCTCGCGCGGAGAAGCCTGCAGTAGCGTGTCGACCTTGCCTTGTTCGATCAAGCTATACGCATCGGCTCCCATCCCCGTACCGCGGAAGATGTCCTTCACGTCACGCAAACGACAAGCATTGCCGTTCAGCAGATACTCGCTCTCACCGCTCCGGTAAACACGGCGCGTCACCCGCACCTCGTCCGACTCTACCGGCAACAGTGACCGGGAGTTGTCAAAAACGATTGTCACCTCAGCGGCATTGGCCGGCTTACGCAGATTCGAACTGCCGCCCGACCCTTTGAAGATGACGTCCGCCATCTCCTTACCGCGCAAGCTCTTGGCGCTCTGTTCGCCCAGCACCCATTTGATCGCGTCGACAATGTTCGACTTACCCGATCCGTTCGGACCAACCACGACCGTGATTCCGGGCGGAAACTCAAAGCGAGTCTTATCGGCAAAGCTTTTGAAGCCGCTGAGTTCAAGCGCTTTGAGCATGCAAATACCAGAGAGAACCGGACGTCGTCAGCTATTGATCAGCGACCTACTCGCAAATCAGACGCATTTTAACACACAGCTGCAAGTGTGCATACGATATCCGCCCAGGCGAGACGCCGAGCGCCGAAGCGGCGCGATGTTTTGGAGTGCGATCGCGCAGCTCTCGCTTTCTCGCGAGAGTTGGACGCTGATACACGCTAGGTAGCTAAGATTGGTGTGAATCCCGGCAGATTGGCTGGAATTTGACAGTGAGACAACACCGATCAGAATTGAAGGATCAACGGTGGGCTCGACTACCTGGCTCCATTCGAAAGCGACAGCTGCGCGGTCGCACTCCAAAGGATGACGAAAAACGCGTGACCTGTGGCAAACTTTCCCGAACACGCACACCAGAGCGATTAGGCAGCCGGGGCAAGCTCGCCAATATCCGCGTCGGACTCGTCTAAGATTTCGCCATCGTCCAAGCCGTCGAAGTCGCCTTCCGGCTCTTCTTCCAATTGGTAATCGCGTCCCGGCACCGGCAGTGCGTCAAACTTGACACGCGAACCCAAAATGCCTTTCTGCTTGGCATCACCAATTGCGGCGACGACGTCGGTGTATGAACCGCCCACCATCACAATGGTGCGGACCATCGCATAAACGTCGTTGGCGCAGTACTCGGTGTGGTCAGCGTCGCCAACCGCAAAGCGGGTCACCTTCAGTCGATTTGCATCTTCCGACTTGACCAAGATCTGTTTGCCGGCAAACACAGCCGCCGGCGTCTGCAGTGCACCAATGTTCCCGAAGAACACGATCTCGGGCCGATCGGTACGACGCACATGGATCAGCGGTTCCGTTTGACTGGCGACTTTGTGCAGCGACACCGCGTCGCCGACCAATTCGCCACGCACCAGCGGATCGCGCGGGTTGAATTTCTTCAGGGCATCAAAGGCGCCATAGCGAGTCTCGTCGCTCGGTTCGTGCAACAATTCGGCCAACCCTGTGTGTGCTTCTGAATCGGTCATCGACGATAGCGCGGCAAATGCGTGCCACCGGAAAGCCGGTTCGTTGCGCGCGGATTCAGTTAGATAGGCGACTGCTTCTTCTTCGTTCAGGTATGCCAACGCTTCGGCGGAAGCGAACCGCACGATCGGCTGTGGGGACGACAATCCCTTACGCAACGTCGGCAAGGCTTCGGGCCCAATTGCCTCCAAATCGACTGCGGCGGACACCGCAGTATGAGGCTGTTGCAATTTGACACTCAACTCCGCCAAGCGGTCCATCAGCTCATGAGGCGTCTCGTTGACAGGAATCGCTTGTACAACTCGTGCATAGCGCATCAGGTTATTCCGATATCGCTGATGCACCACGAGCTCGATGAAGTTATCGCGTTTGGGCGTAGCGACACCGCGTTTCGTCCCGCGATCGTAGGTATGAAAGCGAGCGTTGATGGCCTTGCCAACCATCGAACTCTTCCGCACGCTATGGTGTTCGGAAGTCAGTACCAACCCAAGTGTTCGAGAAATACCTGACACGCCGCCGCCCAGAATCCGGCCCTTCGTTTCGGAGCGGGCATCACTTTCACTTTCCAGCAACGAATTGACGACAACCGCTCCGTCGGCCTGAGCCATCAAACTGCCCTGTCGCAACCGATTGCCCAACACGGCCATCTCCTGCAAGCG
>JAGQPK010000390.1 GCA_020426755.1 Planctomycetales bacterium | reverse complement strand
CCGTCGAGCCACATTGCTTGGTAGCCACCGAAGGCTGACCAACAACCGGAAACGGGGACCACTCCTCGCACACCGATGATGCCCATAAAGGCCGCCGTGTCGTCTTCAGCAAAGACGTTGCCGACCGTACCGAAGTTGCCCGTCAGAGGAGACGAAGCGCGATGGTCGATGTGGTTACCAAGCACGCCGGCACGGAAAATCGCATCGACGCGGGCGCGGTTGGATTGAGCGACAATCGTGTCCGCTCCGATCTGGAAGCCGTACATTTGATTCGTGGCATCGACTGTCATCAAACTGGCAGTGGTTGGTGCGATCGTCGAAGCAGTCAACGTGTCGCCGAACTCGACCCAGCGAAAGCCTGCCAAGTAAGTCACGCATTCGGAACGGCGACGGCGGATGTTGAACTCAGCGGAATACAGATGGCTGCTATAATCTGCCTGAATAATCGTTCCCGGGGCAGTGCTCGGAAACGTGACGCCAGGTCCGTTTAGCGTCGGAGAAACGTCCCCGCCGCCGCGTTGGCTGCCGCTCCAGGCGTCGGTTCCAAAGTAACCGATGTCCCAACCCCAACAATCACAGTATGTCCGAATCAGGCTGACCATCGGTGCGGCGGCGGTGCCGGAGCCGATGTCGCGCGAGTTGATGAGTGTGCCGCCCGTATTTTGATTTGTCACCAGTGGATAGTTTCCGCTGTCCGAACGGTTGAGAAACAGCGCGCCGGCAAAGACTGACCAACCGTCGCAGCAGCGGACACATTCACAACCGCATTTGCCGGTGCAAGGCGCCGCGTCGCACGCCGTCGCAATCGCATCGCAACCTGGCGAGTCGCAGCCGCAGGACGATCCACATCCTGTTCCGCACGGTGCTGCATCGCACGCACAGCCAAGCTTGACACCAAGTGACGGTGCACTGTCACAGCCCGCGTCGCAGTTCACTTGACGGCAATCGGGTACAGGAGCAACCGCCGGCGTGTCGCAGGCTTCGCACTTCGCCTGCTTCACTTGGCCCGTCGCTTCCGCTGTCGACTCTTGAACGACGGCGTGTTTCACTTCACCACAACCGCAACTGCCGGGCGCTGAAATCGGCGTTGCGGCCATGGCCGTTAAGCTGAACGGTGTCAGCAGCGCGGTCAGCGCGAGACGGTAGAGAATCATTCGCTTCATGATTAGTTCCCCTCGGTACAGGTTGGCCGGCTGACGGTTGGGATGTGGCAAGTCGGTTGCGTGAGACGTTCGTGTGCGTCTCCTGCGACTTAACTTGATCCGTCAGGATGCCGGCCGGATTGAACGGTATTGCCTGCTGACCATTGGATCGACCGTTGCGAACAATACGTCAATCAATTTCCGTACGGGCGATAGAACCCGGACGAGCGTAGCAATCCGCCTAGCCGTCAGAATTTAACAGGCGGCGAACAACAGGCAGGAGCGTTCACGGTGACGTGCTGAACAGTGTCAGCGGAGATGCAAGCTGGTGCAAACGCTGGTGAGAAGCTGCCAAGTCGAATTGCGTAAGGGTGTGTTGAACCGCTAGCTGCGACGGCGGCTGTACCAAGTCGAACCGCAGGCGATGGAACCGAGAATCGACCAGACGACCCAAGTCGCTGGTTCAGGTACCTGAGGGTCGCCGCCACCAGTGACGTCGCCGTCATCCAAGCCGACCTTGAGGCTACCAATGCCGAAACCTTCCCAGTCCATTCCGTCACTGGGGACATAAACGGAGATCCCGGAGATGGTATTTGTGCCGCTGTCCTCGGCCAGCGTGATGATGCTGAACCCTGACGGCAATCCGCCAAAGATGCCCAGCGAATTCCCCATCTTGTCGAATGCCTCTACAAGCGTGGGGCTGCCGGAATCCAGATGGCCAAGTTCAAATCGGACGTAGTTCACTGCTTGGCTAAACAGAACGGCCAATGGAGTCGTGTAGAAGGTAGCGCCCTGCACTCCCCCCAGCACTAATCCGCCGGGATGACTCAAGTCGAACATGGTCGACACGCTGCTGCCCGGAACGTTCGCCAACGTCAACGGGTTGGATGGTGTCGTATCGGCGAGCGAGTTGTGCATCTCACCGAAGCTTTGGCCGACGAAATGAGTTCCAAACGAGATCGTCAGGTCGGCCCCATCCGGAATCGCGGAAAACGTGTAGCTCGGATTGGTGACGCCCAGAGTATCAAATTGGACGGTGTAGTACGCCTCCGCCTGAGATGTGCCACCGAGAGAAACGGCAGCGTGGCACGCGCCGTTGGCGGGAAGGCTGCAGGCCACTGCGGCCAGCAAAACGAAGCGAATGGATGCGGTGATCCGTCTGCCGAGATCCATCGAAGCGGGCTCCCTGAACTGTTACAAACGCCGTCAAGATGATCAGCTCATCTTAGGGCAGTTGTCGTTTTCGCGGAACGAAAATCCTGCCTTGCCGGAAGATTTTGCCAGAACTACCGCGTCGCGTAAAGTAGACGCGTCACGTGGCTTAGGCGAAATAACGAACCGGGTTAAGGTTTCTTGACGACTTGCCGAGATGAGTCGGCTTACCATGTCGGCTCAGCGACCAACTGGTCGCTGCAGGAAGTCGGATCGGGATAGGTGGCGTGAATCTCTTCGATCCAATCACGGAGATTCATGAAGGCGTCGAAGACGCGTGGATCAAATTGAGTCCCGCGATTTTGCTCCATGATCTTGAAGCACTTCTCGAGTGGGTAGGCGGCCTTATATGGACGTTGGCTACTTAGCGCATCAAACACGTCCGCGACCGCAGTGATCCGACCTTCGATCGGGATCTCTTCGCCACTCAGGCCCAGGGGATAGCCGGCACCGTTCCACCATTCGTGGTGGCTCATGGCAATCCGCGCCGCCATTTCCATAATCGGCGAACTGATCGGAGTTTTGAACCCGGTGAGCCAGCATCGTGGCTGCAAGATGTCACGGCCGAATTCGCAATGCTTCTTCATCAGCGAGAATTCTTCCCGCGTCAATCGGCCTGGCTTGAGCAGGATGAGATCTGAAATCCCGATCTTGCCCACGTCGTGCAGAAGCGCCGCCTGCTCGATGAGCTCGATTTGTTTTGGGGGGAGTGCGAGTCGTTCGGCAATACAGCGGGCGTACTGCCCGACTCGCATCACGTGGTAACCCGTCTCATGGTCACGATACTCGCCAGCACGTGCTAGACAATGAATGATTTCCTGTCGCGATGCCATGAGTTGTGCAGTACGCAGCGCGACTTGTTCTTCTAGTTTCTCTGCGTAGTTCGCCAGTTGGTCTTGATGGGCTTTGATTTGCAGAGCGTTTCGCACGCGTGGTGCCAAATCAGAAATCTGAAACGGTTTGGGCAGAAAGTCCGTGGCGCCGAGTTCGAGTGCGCGGAACTTGATCTGAGGATCGGTGGAAGCGGTCAGAATCAGTACCGGCAGGTAGCGGCAGGACGGTTCTTGACGCAGCAACTCCAGTACTTGCAGGCCATCCATTTCAGGCATCATGACGTCCATCAGAATCAGATCTGGACGTTGGTCGATGACCAGTCGTTTCACTTCCGTGGGGTTTGTCGTGCTAACAAAGTCGCGGTAGCCACATTGATCCAAGTAATTTCGAATGATCCGAATGTTGATTGGCTCGTCGTCGACGATCATCAACCGGAATTCGCTGGGCTGGCGTGCGGACACTTTCAGGATGTCGCGCAGTGAGTCGGCTTTCTTTTCAAACGTCTCACCTTCCGTGGACTCCGGCGCAGTTGTCGGCACGGCATGAATCGGCAACGCGGTCGGCGTGTTGACCGGTGAGGGCGGTGTTTCGTAGCTGAAATTGGGAACGTCGTTCATGGTGGCTGCGATAGGGACGACGTGTGGACGAGGAGATGAGACTACGAAAGCGATCGCGGTGGTTCTTGCCGTGCGCGATTGAATCTGATGTGCGTTCACGTGGAAGTTTAGAACGCGCGTCGTACGACGCAGCGTGACTTGAAGAATAGTCGTCGCAATCAGGGGACATTGCGGGAACAACGTGCGAATAAGCTATGCTTGCTGCAAAAACGTAACTAGTGACGGCCGTGAGCAGCGATGTGGGAAGAGATTTCTCATGGCCAAGTTACAGTCCACCGTAATCCATACAAGCGATTGCCGACATGCAACATCCTATGAGCTCACTTGCCGTTCGATTTGTGGGAGGTTTGGCCTTTCTATCGATGCTGGTCTCGCGTCTTTCCGGCGCCGACGTTGTGCGATTCGACGGCTTGACCGATCCCTACCGGGAGATTGGCTTAGCTGCGGGTGAGCCGGGCGTCATCCACGAAGTGCTAATCAGGGAAGGTGAGCAAGTTGAGGCAGGTCAGGTGCTGGCCAAGCTCGACACCGCCGTGCTCGAATGCACGCTTGAAATCGCACGTCAGCGTTCTCGATCGACAGGCGCACTGCAGGCCGCCGAGGCAGAACGCGACTTGCGCCAAAAGTACTTGGACCAACTAAGCCAACTGCGCGATCGTGGGCATTCAACTCAGCGCGAGATTGATCGTGCGGAAGCGGACCTGCGTGTCGCAGAAGCGCGGCTGGCGATCGCGCAAGAAGAGATCGAATTGCAACTGCTCGAATGCCGACGCATTGAGGCGCAAATCGAGCGACGCACCATTCGTGCTCCGTTGACGGGTGTCGTAAGTGAAGTGTTGCGGGATGTGGGTGAGTCGTTCATGAGCAGCGATGCTCGCGTAGTGACGGTTGTTCAGCTGGATCGCCTACGTGCCAAATTCCCGGTTGATCCGGCCACGGCAGCGCAGCTTACACTTGGTCAATCCCACGAAGTCGAATTTGTTGATTCCGGCAATCGCGTGCCGGCTGTCGTTGAGACAATTTCGCCGGTGATTGATGCCAAGAGCGACACCGTATTGGTAACCGTCGTGATCGACAATTCCGAAGAAACGCTGCGTAGTGGTGCCCGGTGTGTGCTGAACGTTCCCATCGGATCTAGTGCAAGTGGTACGGCGACGCAATTCACTTCAAAACGCCGCCCGGCACAGCAATAGCTCGTTGCTTGCACTTCACTAGCGAAGCGGCGCGTACCAAATCTACCTGTTAGTCAGAGGGAGCTTCGCGCATGTCGGTGACGCCGGAGACTGTCGACGTAATTTCCCCGGCCGCTGAAGGTGCGGAGCCCACGCAAGCGATCGATGTCCGCTTGCTTGGCAAACAAATGGATCAACTGCTGCGGGGCAGCGTTGATTCGCTCGAGGCAACGCGACGCTTCGTCACGTTCACTCGCAAGCTGGCTGCCGCGCTGGCGGTTCTCCACTATGCCAACGATTCGACTGGGCAGCTTGCCGCCGATCCAATCTGTCACGATCCCGACAGTTTGGCGGACGCCACGCTCAATCAGCTTTATGCACTGGCTGTTCGCGCTCAGCAACAGCAAACAGTTCAACTGGCGCAGGGCAACGGTGATGATCCGCGACTCGCGATGGCATTGCCCGTGTTCTGTCGCGATGGACAGGTTGAGGTGCTGGTGGTCGTCGTCTCGTCCGGCAAGCAGGAACTAGCAGCGCTGGCCGTGCAGGTCCAGATGCTGCAGTTCGTT
>JAGQPK010000038.1 GCA_020426755.1 Planctomycetales bacterium | reverse complement strand
TCCCGGTCATGAGGAAGGCAACTGGCGCGGATGAGCGATGATTTCGAAGAGAAATACACTCTGTTCGCGCCCGCTGATAGCAAACTTTGCCGTTAAACAAATCAATCCGAAAGTGTTGTCGCGCTGCGACCCTGAACTACTGGCGGAAGTCACCTATGTCGAACGGAAAACCAGCTTATTCATCCGGAAATGATCAGCCTGCCAAGTCGGTGCGGGACACGGGGGGCGCTGGCGATCCGTTGCTCGACGCCATCGTGCAGGAGACGCTCGCTGGAAAAGATCCATTGGCTGAAGAAGAGCTGGCGGATCTGCGGGCAGTTGCCGCGCGTTACCCTGGCGCGGAACTGACGCTCGAGCCGATTGGCGTGGAGATCATCGAGCGACTGTTGCAGCGACGGCTGCCCGCCGTCAAGCCCTCGACTCATTTGTCGCGACAAATGGCCGAGACGATTGCGCAAACACTATTCGACCATCCGGAAACGCGATCGCGCCTGGATGACCTTTGGCGTCAAGTATGCGAGCCTGTGGAACCATGATGACGACCGCAAAACATGAGGACTTGATGGAGTCCGGCCAGCCACTGGTCTATTCCATCGCCGCCAAAGTACATCGCAGCGTGCCGATTCGCGTCGAGCTGGATGATTTGATTGCCTACGGTGAAGTTGGATTAGCGGAGGCTGCCCGGGATTTTGATCCGGACCAGGGCGCAAAATTCACGACGTTCGCCTACTATCGCATCCAAGGCGCGATCTATGACGGCCTGGCAAAAATGACCTGGACCAGTCGCGCCCGCTATCGACGGCTGCGTTACGAGCAAATGGCGAACGAAGCCCTGGCACAAGAAAACCACGCGCACCGCGGCAGCTTGAGCGAAGAAGTCGGGTGGCTGGGCCAGATGACCCAGAAGCTCGGTGTCGTCTATTTGGCAAGTCAGTGTGATGAAGAGTCAAGCCTGCGCGACTCGGCGATCGAGGATGCGAATGCAAAGTCGGTCTTCATTGAAGTTGCCCAACGCGAAATGATCGATAAGCTGCGTTCGCTGTTAAACGTACTGCCCAGCGTGGAGCAGCAATTGATACGCGAAGTGTATTTCGAAGGTGCTACACTACAGGACGCTGCGAACAAGCTAGGCATCAGCAAGTCATGGGCGAGCCGCTTGCATGCCAAGGCGCTGGAGCAACTGGCGAGAGCTTTAGGACGCTTGGGGGCGGATTAGGGTTAGAAAGTTCTCGCGGCTACGCGACTGATTCCCTAGCTACGACGACGGACAAAACGGAAACGAACATGGCTTCACCCGAGACGCTAGATTTCGAAACGCTGCTGCGACCGATCTCCGAAGAGAATCCGGGTGGTTGCGAGTTGCGAGACGACTCGGAAGGGCGACAGTTGTTCTTTCAAGTCAAGGAAGCCCGCGAGGCAGCGCGGACGATTGAACGGCGGCTGCAGCACGGTTTGGTGGATGAAACGGAAGACACAGGAACGTTAGAACGTCCCGATTGGCAAATCGTTCAGACCTTGGCCATCAAGATTCTGTCCGAGTACTCCAAAGATCTTTGGGTGTGTGCCTGGCTAACGGAGGCGATGACGCGGCTGGAAGGTTTTGCCGGCCTGCGAGATTCATTTCGACTGACCCGCGAGATCAGCGAGAACTTTTGGGAGCAGATTCACCCGGTGCCGGACGAAGATGGCTACGCCACAACGGTCGCACAGCTCGTGGGGCTCAACGGCGAGGATGCCGACGGTGCTTTGATTGCCGCCATCGAAGGCGTACCGATCGTGTGTGCAACCAGTCTCGATCCGCTCAGTTCCGCTGATTACCGTGATGCCGTCGACATGGGACGCGCCGATCCGGAGCAACGTGAACGCCGCATCGAACAGGGCGCGGTGACGCTGGAAATGTTCGAGAAAGCAGTGCGGGAAGCTCCTAGCGAATATTTCTGCGAGTTGCTTGAGGATATTGAGGCGGCGGAAGACGAATTCAGTCGGCTTTCGACCAAGCTGGATGATTGCTGCGGCACCGACGACAGCGGTTATGCCTTGGCGCCGCCGTCGTCCAACATTCGCAATTCGCTCGCCGAGGTGCGGGAGCGCGTTCGTGCCATCGCGCGGGATCACTTAGCAAAAGGGGATGTTGCGGATGGCGAGACGTCCAGTCAACTCGTTGCCGAATCACCGGCTGCTGAGGGCACCGTTGTCGGCGCGAACTCAGCGGTTCTCAACCGCGAAGACGCCTTCCGGGCATTGCTGAAGGTCGCAGATTTCTTTCATCGTACGGAACCTCATTCGCCCGTCTCCTACGCACTCGAACAGGCGGTGCGTTGGGGCCGAATGTCGCTGCCCGATTTGATGAAGGACTTGATCTCAGACGATTCCGTCCGGCAGGAAATGTTCAAACGTCTGGGGATCCCTGACTCCGAATATTCATCGGAAGATTGAACTGAGCACTGAGACATTGCACAATGGCCCGAGTGGAATAAGCCGGGCCCGTTACCAACTTAGCGGAATTTACAGACACCCAACTTGTTCTAGTCGAATTGAAATCGGAGAAAACGAACCATGGCGCCGAGTGTTCATGACAAGCTGAAACGCGTGCGGAAACCGCGAGTTCACATTACTTATGAAGTCGAAACGGAAGGCGCCGTCGAGGAAAAGGAATTGCCGTTTGTGGTCGGTGTAATTGGTGATTTCTCGGGACATCCGACTGCCAAACTCAAGCCGCTCAAGGATCGCAAGTTCGTCAACATCGATCGTGACAATATCAACGATGTGATGAAGCAGATG
The DNA here is from genome assembly GCA_020426755.1 of Planctomycetales bacterium. GTDB lineage: Bacteria > Planctomycetota > Planctomycetia > Pirellulales > Pirellulaceae > JAGQPK01. The sequence goes on along the minus strand of JAGQPK010000038.1, from coordinate 12,581 downwards.
ACGCCGGGACTCAATTTGCGCGTCGAGAATACGTTGAAGGACGACGGCAGCGAAATGCCGGTCCAGTTGAAATTCGAATCGATGGACGACTTCGATCCGGCTCGCGTCGCTCGCCAAGTCGAACCGCTCAATCAGCTCATGGCCGCTCGCGACAAGCTCCGCGACCTGCTGACGAAAGTGGACCTCAGTGAGGATCTGGAGGGAGTGCTGGAAAGCGTTCTCAAGAATACGGAAAACGTACACAAGCTGGCAGCGGAACTGGGGCTCGGCGGAAGCGAAGGCGCCGCCGAAGCTGATGACGCGTCCAGTGAACCCGCAGGCGACGAAGAATAGGGGAGCCGAGAATCATGAGCACAAGCCGAGAACAAGCTGCCAATGCGCAGGGTGAAGTAACCGAAAGTAAAAGTCTGCTGGAGGCGGCGATTTCCGCCACCAAGCAAACCGAACGGTCCCGCGCGGAGGAATTGATTCGTACCCTGGCTGAACAGGCCCTGCAGGGAACGGTCACTTATGACAAAGACGTAACGCGGACGATTCGCGGTACGATCAAGTCGCTGGACGAGGCCATCTCGAAGCAACTTGCGGCGATTATGCACCATCCAGACTTTCAAAAGCTGGAAGGCAGCTGGCGCGGTTTGAATCACTTGGTGATGAACAGCGAAACCGGCACGGATCTCAAACTGCGAGTCTTCAATTGCACGAAGAAAGAGTTGCAGAAGGATCTGGAGAAGGCGGTCGAGTTCGATCAAAGCCAGATGTACAAGAAGATCTACGAAAGCGAATTCGGTACGCCCGGTGGTTCGCCCTATGGCTCGTTGATCGGTGACTTCGAATTCAAGAACCATCCTGACGACATCGGCATGCTTAAGCATTTGTCGAGCATTGCGGCCGCGGCGTTTTGTCCGTTTATCTCGGCCGCCGGCTGCGAGATGTTTGGCCTAGAGAAATGGACGGATCTTTCGAAGCCGCGTGACCTCGCCAAGATCTTCGACTCGGTCGAATACGCCAGTTGGAAATCCTTCCGCGAAAGCGAGGACTCCCGCTTCGTTACGCTCACCATGCCTCGCACATTGGCTCGGCTACCCTACGGTGCCAACACCAAGCCAATCGAGGAATTCGAGTACGAAGAGGTGGCGCTGGGCGCCGATGGACAATCCATCAGCGTTTCGCATGACCAGTACTGCTGGATGAATTCAGCCTATGTGATGGGCACAAAGTTGACCGATGCGTTTGCCAAGTACGGCTGGTGCACGGCGATTCGCGGTGCGGAGGGTGGTGGCAAGGTCGAAGGCCTGCCGGCTCACGTCTTCCAAGCTGACGACGGCGACATGGATCTGAAGTGCCCCACGGAAATCGCGATTACTGATCGTCGCGAGGCGGAAATCAGCAAGCTCGGTTTCTTGCCGTTGTGTCACTACAAGGACACGGACTACGCGGTCTTTTTCGGCGCTCAAACGACGCAGAAGCCCAAGAAGTACGATCGGCCCGAGGCGACTGCGAACGCCGAGATTTCCGCTCGCCTGCCCTACATCATGGCGACATCGCGGTTTGCGCATTACCTCAAGGTGATTGCCCGCGACAAAATCGGCTCGTTCATGGAACGTGAAGATTGCGAAGCCTGGTTGGACCGCTGGATTCACAACTACGTGAGTGCAGATTCGAAGCCGAGCCAGGAGCAGAAAGCTCGGTATCCTTTGGCCGAAGCCAGAGTGGAAGTCAAAGAGATTCCGGGGCAACCGGGCTCATACAACGCGGTTGCCTGGATGCGGCCGTGGCTGCAGCTGGAAGAACTGACGACCTCCTTGCGAATGGTCGCCAAGATTCCCAAGCTGGGCGGTTAGTTTGCACGTATCGATCGACGCCGGCCGTGTCATGCACGTCCGGCGTCGGTGCGTTTCTGAAAGTTGTCTGCTGTTCCCAACCGAAAGTCGCACGGCGTGGCCAGTCCGATTCAGCCTCAGACAACTGCGGAAGTCGACGCGACGCGTGAAGCCGAGTCACGCACCACCTCCGCATTGCGACAAGCGTTGCTGCAATCCCCGGCTGCTCTGACACGTCCCGAACATGTCACTCAATTGGCCGGCCTGCTCCAAGCGACCTCCGCCGACGCGGCCCTTGAAGCTTGGCTAGGTGACTACTATCTGTCACAGCGGACTGCGCGGAAGAATGATGCGGTTTTTAAAGAGGAACTCGTCAGACGGCTGAACCGCGACGTCGCGTTGATCGACGAACTGCTCAACCGGCAACTTAACGAGGTTCTACACCATCCAGATTTTCAACGATTGGAAGCCAGTTGGCGCGGTCTGGCCTATTTGACTGAGCTGGCGGAAGAGGGATCGTCAAAAGTCCGTGTGCTCAATGCTTCCTGGCGCGATTTGGATCGCGATTTCTCACGTGCGTTGGAATTTGATCAGAGTGAAGTGTTTCGCAAGGTCTATGAAGAAGAATTCGGGACAGCCGGCGGCGAACCTTACGGGATGCTGATTGCCGATTTCGAGGTGCAGCCGACACCGAGCGAAACACATCCGCACAACGATCTAGACGTTGTGCGGGGCCTGGCACAAGTTGCGGCGGCAGCTTTCTGTCCCGTCATTCTGAACGCCGATCCGGCCATGTTCGGCATGGATCATTTCGGCCAGCTCGAACACCGCGTCGATCATTCACGCAATTTCTCATTGCAGAAGTTCGTGTCCTGGCGCAGTTTTCGTGAGTCCGAGCATGCGCGATTCGTGGGGCTTACCTTGCCCCGCGTCCTCATGCGAACTCCGTATGCCGACGATGGAACTCGCGTTGACGATTTCTGTTTCGTAGAGGATGTGTCGGGGCCCGACTCCAGCAAATATCTGTGGGGTGGCGCCGCCTTTGCGTTTGGCGAAGTCGTCCTGCGGTCGTACAACCAGTCCGGCTGGCTTGCGGATATTCGGGGCTTTAAGCGTGATCAAGCCCGCGGTGGCGTCGTCGAGGGACTGCCCATTCATCACTTCGGTACCGATGCCTGGGGCAACACTCGCAAATGTTCTACGGACGTCATCATTACCGAAGAGCTTGAGCAGCAATTAGCCGAATTAGGATTCATCCCGCTTTGCGACTGCAAGGATACCGACCACGCCGTCTTTTACTCGAATCAAAGCGTGCAAAAGCCGAAGGTATACGATCGGGAAGCGGCGACCGTTAATGCCCGCTTGTCCAGCATGCTGCAATACATGCTCTGCGTTTCCCGATTTGCTCACTACATCAAAGTAATCGGTCGCGAGAAAACCGGCTCGTTTAGTGAGGCAGAGGAGTTCGAACGCTACCTGCACGACTGGGTGCTCGATTACGTGACGGCAGATCGCGATGCGAACGATAGCGTGAAGGCCGCGCATCCGTTGCGGGGAGCTCAAGTACAAGTATTTCCCGTGCCCGGCAAGCCGGGTGCTTACAACTGCACGATGCACCTGTCGCCACATTACGAGTTAGACGAGTTACACGCGGCCATCCGCTTGCAAGCCGAACTTACGAAGAAATCGTAGTCTCATTCACCGCCAATTCATTGCAGATCAGCAGCCAACAACAATCACCTGCCGACGGATGTGCCCAATCGAGGAGATACCGAATGAACGCCAGTGAACTCTATCAAGCGGGCCAGCTGGGCGAAGCGATTCAAGCCGCGCTCAACGATGTGAAGGCTCATCCAACCGACTTCTCGCGTCGCTACTTGCTGAGCGAACTGCTCTGTTTTGCCGGCGACTTCGAGCGGGCTGACAAGCAGTTGGACGTTGTTTTTCAGCAGGCGACGGATCAAGTCATGCGCATCAGTTTGGTGCGGCACTTGATTGCGGCAGAGACTTCCCGGCAGAAATTCTTCACGGAGGGGCGGCTGCCTGATTTCATCGGTGAACCCACCGAGTCTCTACAGAAGCGGCTGGAGGCATCGGTTGAATTGCGGGTGGGCAATCACGTGGCAGCGATGCAGTTTCTGGCCGCCGCGGAAGAAATGCGACCGACCGTGTCCGGCGAATGCAATGGCCAAGCGTTTGAATCGCTGCGAGATTTGGATGATTTACTCTCCGGGGTCTTCGAAGTTCTCACGAGCACCGGCAAGTACTTCTGGATCCCCATGGAGCAGGTTGAGCTCGTGGAGTTCCAACCGCCGCAACGGCCGCTCGATTTGCTCTGGCGTGAGGCTCATATGATTGTGACTGACGGTCCGGATGGCGTCGTTTACGTGCCGTCGATCTACGCTCCTCATCGGGAGACCGATGATGACCAGTTGAGGTTGGGCCGCGGCACGGATTGGCTAGGCGACGACGGCCAAGTGGTTCAGGGGCGAGGCCTCAGGATGTTCTTGATAGGCGACGACGATCGCACAATCATGGATCTGAAAACGCTAAAGCTGCAGGCCGCGAAGTAGTCGGACGGGAGTTCCAGCATGGCACGCGTTCGAGACGATCAAGCCTTGGTAGCCAGCGTGCTCGACCGGTTGTTGGACGATGATCCTCAGACCCAAGTCGAGTCACCACGGTCGCGCAATATGGTGATGCGCGACATGAAGCAATCCGTCTGTCGCGATCTGGAGAACCTACTCAATACACGTTGGCGGTTGGCAAGCTTTCCGCCGGCGTTGGATGAATTGACAACATCGCTCGTGAATTACGGTATCCCGGATTTCACAGGAGCGAATATGAGCCAGCCGACGGAGCGAGCGGCCTTGCGCCGGACAATCGAAGCGGCGATCATCCGCTACGAACCAAGATTCAAAACGGTCCGAGTCACCATACTCGATGAGGATGACGACTCCGGCCGAACGTTGCGGTTCAAGATCGAGGCGCTCATGCACGCTGAACCCGCGCCGGAACCGGTCGTATTCGACTCTCAGTTGGAACCTGCGACATCGACGTTCGAAGTGAAGATGGGGGCCAAATGACCGACGATCTGTTGCCCTACTATCACCGTGAGCTCGCTGCAATTCGCCACTTAGGGGCGGAGTTCGCCAAGGCACATCCGAAGGTTGCTGGTCGATTGCGGTGGGTGGGCGAGACGACCGAGGATCCGCATGTCTCACGCTTGATCGAAGCCTTCGCCTTCCTGACGGCACGCACACGCCAAAAACTGGATGATGACTTTCCCGAACTTTCGACGGCGCTGCTGGGGGTCCTGTATCCCCATTATCTGGCTCCCATTCCTTCCACCGCGATTATCCAGTGCCGCCTATCTGCGAAGGATGCCGAGCTGGCGAATGGTTACCAGATTCCGCGCGGGAGTGCGGTCGAGACCGACTATATCGAGGGGCAGCCTTGCCGATTTCGCACGGCATACGACACCACGCTCTGGCCACTTGAAGTTGCTAACGTGACGTATCAGTCACGCCCCTTCACGGCACCGGATTCGCCCGTAGCCCGCCAAGCGGCTGCGGTTTTGAAGATTGAGCTGAAGCTGCTTTCCAATAAGATTCGCGTCCGCGATCTTACACTCGAACGATTGCGTTTTTATCTCAGCGGCGATGGTCAGGCCGCCTGGGATCTTTTCGAGTCGATTCATAATAATTGCCTGGGCGTCGTATTTCGTGCGGGCGACGCGCAACAGTTTTGTGACGATAGTGTGTCAATGGTTGGATTCGAGCGGAATGAAGCACTTGTCGCTGACACTGCGCGTTCGTTCCCCGGTTATCGTCTGCTCAGCGAACTGTTTAGCTTTCCGGAAAAGTTCTCGTTCTTTGATGTGGCCGGGATCACACCTGAGTTTCGTGCGCAAGCTGACTCCGATCGACTGGAAGTGGTGCTCTATCTCGATCGCCATGTGGCAGACCTTGATCGTTGGGTAACATCGCAAACGATTCGGCTGGGATGCACACCGATCGTCAACCTGTATCGACAACGGGCCGAACCGATCCGTTGGGATCAGGCTCGCTTTGAATATCGGATTGTGCCAGACGCAAGGCGACCATTGGCTCACGAGATTCAGAGCATCTTATCGGTCATCGGCACGTCGCCGCGCGACGAAGTCGTCGAGTTTCGGCCGTTCTATTCAGTGCAGCACGCTGCTCCTCGCGACGATGCAGCGTACTGGTATGCGCGTCGAGCACGCGCTGGTTACGCCGGTGGACAAATTGATCGCGGCACGGAAATGTATCTGTCGCTAGTCGATTTGAACTTTCAAAGTGCAGAACTGGCTAACTGGACGATCGACGTGGAAACCACATGCGTGAATCGCGACCTGCCTAGTCGGTTGCCGTTTGGTGCCGGCCAGCCAACGCTCCGTTTGACGGGAAAAGCATCGGTCGCCAGCGTTGAGTGTTTGACTGCTCCGTCACCGACTTATCGACCGAACCTCGATGAACAGAACCTCTGGAAGTTGATCTCACACCTGTCGCTCGGCCATTTGTCGATCGTGGATGGTGCCAACGGCGCGGACGCGCTCCGCGAAATCTTGCGTGTTTACGATCCGACTGGAACGCCGGAAGTCGCGTCCATGATCGAAGGCGTCAAGCAGATTTCCAATCGACGCACGGTGGGACGTGTGCGTGGCGGCGCGGCAGCCGGCTTTTGTCGCGGCGTGGAAATCAATTTGCAACTTGATGAGGACCGCTTCACTGGGTCGAGCTTGTTTCTGTTTAGTGCGGTGCTGGACCGGTTCTTCGCACTATACAGCTCGATCAACTCCTTTACCCAAACGGTCATCAGCACGACGGGTCGAGTAACGCCGTTGCGAACGTGGCCGCCACGAGTCGGGGAGCAGATCTTGCTGTGACGCATATGAGCGAACGCGATAGTTCTCCAACCGATCCCCAGCGGGCTGCCAACTCCCAGGGCGTTATGCTACGCCGCCTCGCGGATGAGTTTGCCCGAAGCCCACATCGCTTCGAGTTTTTCCAGGCGGTGCGGTTGCTGCAACGGATGCAGCGTGTAGCGGTGCGACATGCCAAGGCCTCTACTTCGGAGGTTGCTACACAGGCAACATTGAGCAACGGCCAGCTTGATTCGTTAGTGCGATTTAGGGGGTGGCCATCGTTTGAGTTTCCTGCGAGTGAGATCGCGGAGACGAATCCGTTGGACGCGAAGGCCCTGGTCGGTGAACGGCCTTTTGAAAACGTCGAACTGACGGTGAGTTTCTTCGGCCTGTTTGGGCCCAGCGGTGTCCTGCCACGACACTACACCCAGTTGCTGATTGAACGAGTACGCAAGAAGGATCATGCTCTGCGCAACTTCTTGGATCTCTTCAATCACCAGTTGATCGCCATGTTTTACGATGCGTGGTCAAAGTATCGACTGCCGATTGTTTTTGAGCGTCACGCGCTGGAGGCGGAGCGCCGCCAGGACGACAAGGTCACGCGTTCGCTGTTTAGCTTGGTGGGGTTGGGGATCCCCGAACTGCGTCAACGATTGCCTTATCATGACCATGCCGTGCTGTATTACGGCGGACATTTTTCGCACGCTCCTCGGAATGGCGTCACGCTGGAGGCAATGGTTCAGGACTTCTTTGGCTTGCCCACGAAATTGCAGCAGTTGTACGGCCGCTGGTTGTATTTGCGGGTGCAGGACCAATCGCGTTTGGGCGGAGGCCGCCGCAATAACTGGAACAACCAATTGGGAAGTAACGTCGTCGTGGGGCGCCGGGTCTGGGGAGTCGAGAACAGTTTTCGGCTGCGGTTAGGACCGCTTTCATACGCGAAGTTTCAGGAATTGATGCCGGACGGCACCAAACTGTCGGCGCTCGAACAATTTGTGACGTCCTACGTCGGCCCTAGTTTCGATTTTGATGTACAGCTCGTACTGCAACAAGATGAAGTACCCGGCACTCGACTCGCGCATCGCCGCCAACCAGCAGCCAGTCGGTTGGGGTGGAATACGTGGATCTACAATCAACGCTTAGCAAACGACTGCGACGATGCGGTTTTCGTCCCACGCGGCGATCGACCGACGTCTCTGGCCAGCTCGTCTTAAACAATGGGGATGCCATGACTCAAGTTGACCTGAAAGAACTGATCAACAAGCTCAATAGCACCGGTCGTCGGACATTGGAGGCCGCCGCGGGCCTTTGTATGTCACGCACAAATTACAACGTCGAGATCGAGCATTGGCTGGCAAAACTGCTGGAGCAATCCAACGCTGATTTGCACGCGGTGTTCAAACATTTCGATGTCGATATGTCACGCTTGATCGCGGACCTCACGCGTTGCCTGGATCGCTTCAAGACGGGCAATTCGCGTCCACCGGCACTGAGTCCGGATTTGATCGCGCTGGCCAAGACAGCATGGTTGTTGGCATCTGTCGATTTCAATGCGGGTGCCGTGCGTTCTGGTCACTTGCTGTGTGCACTGTTGGCCGACGATTCGCTACGGCATATTGCCAAGGGTGTGTCACCCGAGCTGGAAAAAGTCTCGCTAGAAAAACTTCGCCAACAATTGGGCACGATCACGCAAGCGAGCGATGAGAACGAAGAAGTCGCCGTGGCTCCGGTCGGCAGTGGCGCCGGCAAGCCGCGCCCAGCGACGGGGCCGACCAAGACACCAGCGCTCGACCAGTACACGATCGACTTGACCGCTCGTGCTCGGGCCGGAGAGATTGACCCGGTGCTGGGACGCGATGTTGAGATACGCCAAATTATCGATATTCTCCTGCGACGTCGTCAAAACAACCCGATTTTGACCGGTGAAGCAGGCGTCGGTAAGACGGCGGTTGTCGAGGGATTTGCGTTGCGACTGGCGGCTGGCGATGTCCCGGATCCGCTCAAGAACGTCATTCTGCGGACGCTTGATCTGGGATTGTTGCAAGCTGGTGCGGGAGTAAAAGGCGAATTTGAGAATCGCCTGAAGTCGGTGATCAGCGAAGTAAAAAGCTCGCCGATCCCGATCATTCTGTTCATCGACGAAGCTCACACGCTCATCGGTGCGGGTGGAGCGGCCGGCCAGAACGACGCGGCGAATCTGCTCAAGCCCGCCCTGGCCCGTGGTGAATTAAGAACGATCGCCGCCACGACGTGGGCCGAGTACAAGCGGTACTTCGAGAAAGATGCGGCGATGGCACGCCGCTTTCAGGTCGTCAAAGTAGAAGAACCCACCGAAGACAGCGCCGTGCAAATGATGCGCGGTTTGGCGGATACGCTCGAACATCATCATCGCGTCAGAATCTTAAATGAAGCTGTCGTCGATGCGGTGAAGTTGTCCAGCCGTTATATCTCAGGGCGGCAGTTACCCGACAAAGCGGTCAGTCTGTTGGACACGACTTGTGCGCGGATTGCGTTGAGTCAAAGTTCTCGACCTCCGGCCATCGAAGACGTTCAGCGGCGAATCGAACAGTTGCACGTGGCGCTTGGCATCCTGCAACGCGAATCAACGGCGGGCATTTCGCATGATGAGGCGATCGCTGAAATGCAGCGAAAGCTGGCGGACGCCGAAGCGGAACAAGTAGCGCTTGCGACACGATGGGACAGCGAGCAAGCGATGGTGCGCCGAATCAATGAGTTACGCCAACAACTGGAAACTGGCCAAGTGACTCCGACGGTGGAGCCAACTGCCACACCGGCCGCCGAGACGCCAAGTCCTGATCAGGCCAACACGGATGCCCCGGCAGCAGCTCCCGCAGTCGCGCAGCCGCTCTCGCCAGAAGAATCTGCTCAGTTGCGTAATGACTTGCTGGCCGCTGAGGCCGAGCTGAAGTCGCTGCAAGGTGATGAGCCGCTGGTGCACCCCTGCGTTAACGCTCAGGCTGTCGCCGAAACTGTGGCAGCGTGGACGGGAATTCCGGTCGGCCGAATGATGGCTGATGAGATTCGCACCGTGATCAACTTGAAGGATCACATGAGCAAAAGCATCATCGGGCAATCGCATGCGCTGGAACGGATCGCCCAAAGCATTCGGACGTCACGTGCCAATCTGCGCGACCCGCGGACGCCGATCGGCGTGTTCCTGCTGGCGGGTACCAGCGGTGTCGGCAAGACCGAGACGGCCATTACGCTGGCCGACTTGCTCTACGGTGGTGAACAAAACATGACCACCATCAACATGTCGGAGTTCAAGGAAGAGCATAAGGTCTCGCTACTGATGGGATCCCCGCCGGGCTACGTGGGCTATGGCGAGGGTGGCATTTTGACCGAAGCCGTCCGACGCAAGCCGTATAGCGTGGTCTTGCTGGATGAGATGGAGAAGGCCCACGCTGGCGTCCAGGACATCTTCTACCAGGTATTCGACAAAGGGGCGATGAAAGACGGCGAAGGCCGTGACATCGACTTCAAGAACACCGTGATCCTCATGACGACCAATGCCGGCACGGACTTGATCAAGAGTCTATGTTCCGATCCCGATACCGCCCCGGAACCGGATGCGTTTGTCGAGGCCATTTTCCCGGAGCTTCTCAAGACTTTTAAACCCGCCTTCCTGGGACGGGTCACGGTCATCCCTTACTACCCGCTATCGGAAGAGACGCTCAAGTTAATCATCAAGCTCAAACTGGGCAAAGTAGGACGCCGAATCGAAGAGCATTACCGGGCAAGTTTCAACTATACCCCTCAGTTGGTAGACGCGATTGCTGCCCGCTGTACGGAAGTTGATACCGGTGCTCGCAACGTCGACCACATTCTCACGAGGTCCCTGCTGCCAGAACTTTCAGCGGAGTTTCTGTCGCGGCTGGCCGACTCGCAGGAGATTCGGCAGGTCGAAGTCTCTTTGGGCGACGAGGGGGCTTTCCAGTACACAATCAAATAGCGTTTTGCCCTAGGTTTCCAGAAGTTGTCCTACGCTTTTCCGCTGGAATAGCGGGCGGCGGAGGTGGGCCGAGAGCTGGAACACGAAGGCCGTTTAGATCTCGCCGATTATTTTTTTCGAAACTTAGCAACATCCTGACTGGGGTGACGACAACGGAACTGTCGGGGCAAATGAGTCAGCCTCGCAGAACCACAACGAGACACGAATCACTACTATTTTTTTCAATGGGGAGTTCGAACCATGGCTGCTTACATCAAATTTGACGGCGTCGACGGCGAATGCACGGACAAGGATCACAAGGCTTGGAGCGACCTGCTGTCGTTCTCTCAGGTCGTACACAAGCCGGGTGGCGGTTCAACGGGTGCCACGCGTCGACGCGGTTCGGTGATTGTCGAAGACATCAGCTGCACCAAGGAACTGGATAAGGCGAGCCCCAAGGTGGCCGAGTCGCTGCTGAATGGCAAAGTCTTCCCGAAGGTGGAGATCCATGCGACGGCATCGTACACCGACGCCGGCCGCGTGACCTACTACGCATACGAATTGAAGAACGTGCAGGTCACGAGCTACAACTGCAACGGATCGGCGCAAACCGTCCCGACTGAATCCTTCTCGCTCAACTTCGAAGAGATCAAGGTGACCTACACCGAGAACGATTCGAAGGGCAAGAAGAAGGGCAACGTCGAGTACTCCTGGAAGGTGGAAGAAGGCGAGAGGTAGTCGTAAACGGCCCATTGGCGGATCGGGCCAGCGCAACGTCGCGTCTGGCCCTCGCGGGCAGTGGGGACTTTCAGCAGCTCATTGAACGTGTGAGAAGATCGTCATGGCCAAACAACAAGCTGAACGCTTTTTGCAGCTTCAATCGCCGTTGGGAGCCGATCAGCTTTGGCTTACCTCGTTCCGCGGCCAGGAGGAGCTGTCTCGCCTGTTCGACTATGAGCTGGCGATGATTTCCGAGAACACTTCGATATCGGCCACCGATATCGTGGGCAAGGGCGTTACCTTTAGCGTCCGACTACCTGACGATTCTTTCCGTCACTTTCACGGAATCGTCAATCGCCTCTACGCCGGTGATGAATCTGACGGCGTGAGGAATTATCGAGCGAAGGTGGTGCCGTGGCTGTGGTTTCTCACACGCACCTCGGACTGTCGCATCTTTCAACAGAAGTCGGTGCCGGACATCCTGGAACAAGTCTTTCAGGACCTTGGCTTTTCCGACTTTGAGATTTCCGCCAGCGGTCACCATCCGACTCGCGACTACTGCGTCCAGTATCGTGAAACTGACTTTCAGTTTGTGTCACGCTTGTTGGAAGAAGAAGGCATGTTCTACTTCTTCACGCATGAGGAGGGCAAGCATAAGTTGGTAATCGCGGATCGAGCCACCTCGTACTACGACCTGCCGGAGGCGGAAGTCGATTATCCGGGCGACGTTGGCGAGATTGCTCGTGAAGACCACATTACTCGCTGGGAGCATCTCTATGAATTTCGCTCCGGCAAATGGGCGCAGACGGATTATAACTTCGAGACGCCCAGCGATAGTTTGATGACTCAGACGAATACGGTGATTGGATTGCCGCCCAACGATCGTCTGGAGTTTTATGACTATCCTGGACGCTACGGACAAACGTCCGACGGACAGCCGTTGACGGATGTGCGTATGGAGGAGGATGAAGCCCAACACGATATTGTCGAGGGCAGTAGCCTCTGTCGCACGTTCTCGCCTGGCGGGAAATTCACTGTGCGCCAACATCGGTGCTCGTCCGAGGCCGGCAAGAAGTACGTGATCACCAAGATCTCGCACGAGGCGTACGAAACGATGGCGTACGAGAGTTCGCGCGGTGCTCCGCCATTCGGTTACCGCAACGAGTTTCGCGCGATTCCCGACCAAGTGGCGTTTCGGCCG
>JAGQPK010000389.1 GCA_020426755.1 Planctomycetales bacterium | reverse complement strand
GGCTTCCTTGTCGATTTGTAATTGCATCAAGTCCAATCGATCTTCATCCTCGATGATCGACTTGATGTTGGCGTTTCCCTGTGGGTCTTCGAGAGCGCCTACGACATGGCGGACCATTTTCTCCGTCAGATTGGCCATGTCGACCAAACGATGGCGAAATACGTCGAGCTCATGTTCAAGTTTCTTCATTTTCAACACACCTCGGTGGGCTCGTCCTCAATCCTGTACTGCATCCGTCGCCGTGACTTTCCGTGTTGATTATCCGTAGCGACCTTCAATGTACATCTCCGTCTCTTTCTTCTGCGGGTTGAGGAACAACTGCGATGTATCCGCATGTTCCACAATCTCACCTAAGAGCATATAGATGCACTCGTCCGTCGCCCGTCGCGCCTGTGCCATATTATGCGTGACGATCACGACCGTGTATTTCTCACGCAAGTTCCCGATCATCTCTTCGACTTTCTCGATGCCTTCCGCATCGAGGGCCGAACAGGGTTCGTCCATCAAGATCACGCGAGGCTTGAGCGGCAGCAGTCGCGCGATACAGAGCTTCTGCTGCTGTTCGAGCGTGAGCAGGGTGGCCTTCTTCTTGAGCCGATCCTTGACCGCGTCCCACAACTTAACTTCTTGCAATGCATGTTCGACATGCTCGTCGCTCTGTTGCCGACTGATCTCACGGCGACGAGAATGCACACGCAAGCCGAACATCACGTTTTCGTAAACGGAAATCGGCAGCGGGTTGGGTCGTTGAAAGACCATGCCGACCGACTTACGCAGTTCGCTCAGTGACACATCATCGTCATAGATATTCTTGCCGAGCACCCGGATTTCACCGGTGGTCGTCACGTTACCATAACGCTCATTGATGCGATTGAAGCTTCGCAGCAGCGTGGTCTTGCCGCAGCCCGACGGGCCGATCAATCCGGTGATGATTCCCTGCCGAATGTTGATCGTGACATTCTTGAGCGCCTGGAAGTTCCCATACCAGAGGCTCACGTTTTCCGTTCGAATGCTGTGGTTATGAGCATCAGCCTGCGTCATGGAGTCTGCCTTGCCTGTCACGGGTGACGCCGATTTGCCCTCGTGCGCGGGTGCACCGTGCACGACCGGTGCAACTGAGTGCACTGGTTTCGCCTCAGCGGACGTTGGCTTCGTGGTCGATTTCGATGCGGAACCGGACATTATCCAAAACCTCCGGTGACATATTCGTACGTGAGTTTTTCCGCTGGACTGGAAAAGATCTTCTCGGTGGGACCAATCTCAACCAGCTTCGACTTATTGAGGAACGCGGTTTGGTCGGCTAGTCGATGAGCCTGTTGAACGAGATTGGTGACGAGCACGATTGTCATTTCGTGCTTGAGTTCCAGCAACACGTCTTCGATCTTCATGGTCGTCACCGGATCGATCGCAATTGAGAACTCGTCGAGGCAGAGAATCTCCGGCCGATGCGACAACGCGCGAGCCAACGTGAGCCGCTGCTGTTGGCCGCCAGAGAGTTTTGTGCCCAGCGTCGTGAGTCGATCCTTGACTTCATCCCAGAGCATGGCCTGGCGGAGACAACGTTCTACCAACTCGTCCAACTCCGCGCGATCATGCAAACCGGCACGGCGAGGAGCGTACGCGACGTTCTCGTAGATCGACATCGGCAAGCCAACTGGCAATGGAAAGACCATGCCAACGCGACGCCGCAACGTGTACACATTGCGAATCGTTCGCACATCCCGGCCGTCAACCGCAACCTTGCCACTGACCTTCGCGGAATCAATGAAGTCAATCGTGCGATTGATGCACTTGAGCATCGTGGTCTTGCCGGAATTCGCCGGACCAATGACTCCCAATATCGTATTGCGAGGCACCTGAAACGAGATTCCGTCGAGCGCAACGTGGTCCTGGTAACGGACCGTTACGTCCTCAAATTCAATGATCGGTGTCGTCATCAATCGATCTCGATCTACCATTTCTTGCGTGAGCGCAATATCGTTCGCGCCACGATCGCAATGCTGTTGACGGCCAGCACGAGACCAATCAATACGACCGCCGTCCCATACGTCAATGCCTCAGGTGCATTGTTGACTTGTGTCTTCAACACATACAAGTGGTAAGACAGCGCCATCACCTTTTCCCAGGGGGTATAGGGAAAGTAGGAGGCCAACCCCGTATCGGCTACACGCATGTAAAGCGTTGCACCAGTAAACAGGATCGGTGCGGTTTCACCTGCCGCACGAGCAACCTGGAGGATCACGCCGGTCAGGATACCACTGATCGAGTTTGGCAGCACGATGGTGCGAATGGTCTGCCACCGGCTCGCCCCCATGTTCCAACAGGCTTCGCGGAATGCTTGCGGCACGGCCGCTAGCGCCTCGCGCGTGCTGGTGATGATCACCGGCAGCGTCATCACCGCCAAGGTACACGAGGCCGCGACCAGCGACTGGCCCATGCGGGCCGCAACCACAAACGCGCCCACGCCAAACAACGCATGCACAATGCTGGGCACGCCGGCCAAATTCACGACCGCCAGGTTGATCAAGCGGGTCAGCCAATTGTCGTGTGCGTATTCATTCAAGTACACGCCCGCCAAGACACCGATCGGTGCCGCGATCAGCAGCGAGAAGAAAATCAAAAAGAAGGTTCCCACCAACGGCGCCCAGATGCCTCCGGCGGTCATCGCATCACGCGGGTTCGTCGTCAAGAACTCCCACGACAATGCTGGCCAGGCCTCATACAGCAAATAGCCCAGGATCGCCAACACGGGTGCCACGAGCATCAAGGCCATCAGCATCAGCCCGAACTTGGCGATGCTCTCCGATCGTTGCTTGCGACGTTCATGATTCGTCGCCGTGAAGATCTCACGACGTTCCAGCAAGATGCCTTCACCAACACGAGGCTTCACCGTACCGTCGCGATACATCCGTTCGATACCGGCCATGGCGGTCGGTACATCCGGCCAAGGATCGCGTTCGGTACCATCGCCGTCCGAGCCCATGGTTTGCGTATCGTAATAGAAGCGATACTTGGGCTTAGTCGGAGACGCCGTGTTGCCAGAGTCTTCTAAAAAGGCAATCTCGACACGCTTCAACGACTGCGCTAATGCAGATGCTTTGCCACCCGCATCATGCCCTAACGCTGCAGCCGCCAATTCGAGTGACGGGAACATGTCAGGTCCCACCAGATGCGGTTTGCCTTGCGAATCGTTACAGATAAAAATGCGCCGAGTATTCGCCAGAGCTGCTTCGCTCATTTGTCGCTTCCTCGAATCCCCTTGACCGCTACGTCCGCCAACAGGTTGACCAAGAAAGTCACCGCAAACAGCACGACGCCGATTAGAAACAAGACGCGATAGTGGTTGCCGCCACTTTCCGCTTCACCAAGCTCCGCCGCAATTGTGGCGGTCAACGTACGAGCGGGATCGAAAAGTCGCTTGGGGATTTGTACCGCATGGCCAGTGCACATCAGCACTGCCATCGTTTCGCCAATGGCGCGCCCCACGCCGAGCAACACGGCCGCCAACAAACCATTCTTGGCAGCTGGGAACAGCACGCGATAAACGATTTCCCAGCGACTGGCGCCGAGTGCCAACGCGGCTTCGCGATACGAATCGGGCACAGCCTTCAACGCGTCTTCGCCTACCGACACGATCACGG
Source organism: Planctomycetales bacterium (assembly GCA_020426755.1). Classification (GTDB taxonomy): domain Bacteria; phylum Planctomycetota; class Planctomycetia; order Pirellulales; family Pirellulaceae; genus JAGQPK01. The sequence continues at coordinate 1,912 of JAGQPK010000389.1, read as the reverse complement.
GAACGCTCATCAAGGCCAAGATCAAGCTGGCATTGAGTACGTTCAGGCCCATCGGCGGACCGGCGAAACCAAATGTTTCCTTGATATACAAGAGCACCGGCCCCAAAGCCACGACACCGATGAAGCCCCAGACAATCGAAGGAATCGCAGCCAGCAATTCGATCGTGATCTTCAACACCTCTTTGCGCCGTCCGGTACAGAATTCACTGATGTAGACGGCGGCGCCAAGTCCGATCGGTACGGCCAAGAGCATCGAGCCTACCGTGACCGCGCCTGTGCCAGCTAAGAGAGCCAAAATGCCGTAGGTAGGACGAATCTGTGAATCCGGCCGCCACTTGGCGCTGGTGAAAAACTCGTGGAAGTCGAAGCCCCGCAGAATCGGGAAGGCCTCGCGAAAGACGAAAAAGAAAATCGCCAGCACGAACAGAATCGCACTCCAGCCGCAAAATCGAATTGCCAATTCGACTGTCGGCTCGGTGATATCCGCCAGCACCTGCATGAACTGCCCCAGGGACGCCGACTTGCGGCGCGATCCCTGGGGTTCGCCTACATTCAACTCTGATGCCACCTGCTATTCGCTCCCGACTTGGGACCAGTCCGTGATCTCGCCATCTTCGCCAAAGATCTCCGCCAACGTCTTGATTGAAATCGTGTCGTGCGGATTGCCCTTGTTCACGTAGACAGCTAACGCGTCACGGCCAATGGTCGTTTCCACGACATCACCGAGGCCTTTTTCGGCTATCTTACCACGTTCCTTGTCTTTCATCTCCCGGCTAGCGGTGGCAATATCAATCGTTCCTTCAATTAGTTGATTGATACCCACACCCGAACCGCCGCCCGACGCTTGAACGTTCACGTTTGGATACTTGCCGGTGTAAACTTCGGCCCAACGTTGAGCAACGTTTACCAGCGTATCCGACCCCAACATCTTGACGTCGCCGTCCGGTGGTGCCGCATCGTCCGTCATCGGGACAGCTTCAATCGGCACGTAGCCCATCTCTTCAACGATCGCTTGACCTTCCGCCGATTGAGCCCAAGCCAAGAAGTGCTTGATGTTCGCGTTGGGCTCACCAACGGTGTAAAGATAAAGAGCGCGAGCCAACGGATAGGAACCATCCATGGCAGCTTCTTTCGTTGGCTTCACGGGAGCATTGCCGTCCTTCGACAGCGCCAACATTTTCACGTCGGGCGTCGCATAGCCCATACCGGAATAACCAATCGCCGTCGGAGTGGTAGCGACAACTTGCACGACTTCCTTCGAACCGCTCTGGTCCGACGAGCCCAGTTTAAACTCGCGACCTTCGCCCAGGACGGCCTCGCGGAAATAGTCGTACGTACCCGAGCTATTTTGGCGACCAACTCGGACAATCTCACCCGAGAAACCACCGTCTCCTGCGGGAGCGCCACTGCCACCACTGCCACCGCCGCAACCAGCGGCCAGCGCGAGCAGTAACCCGGCGGCAATTGTCTTGAAGTTCAGTTTCCTAATCATTGTCGTTGACTCCTTACAATCACAAAGCTTGTTTAGCAGCATTTCGATTTGCCTGGAGGTTGAGTCACCAACGACGGAAGTGCGTTAGTGTCCCAAACAACCGATCGCGAAGCTAGCAAACAAATGTGAAAAAAGAATGAAGGCCCCCACGAGATCTTCAGAAAAATCGCGCGGAAAGCTCACATACCCCACGTTCGGCCGACACAACCTCCACAGCTTTCCTGGTCGCTCCTTGCCCAGTCGTTAAAGTCTTGTGTCAGAAGCATTTGAATTGAACCTCGGCGGCAGCCATAATGGCGACCCCAGTGTTGCCGCTGCGGCCAGTCGCAGCGGTGTGACCAACTGGACTGCGTCACTGTTGGTTCGCCGCTTTGGCGTTAGCCTCGGTTTCTGGCCGAGAACCGTGGCTAACGCCAAAAC
>JAGQPK010000388.1 GCA_020426755.1 Planctomycetales bacterium | reverse complement strand
GTAATTTGGGATATTTGTAGTCAAAACTTCTTGCAATCTCGGGTGAGTCGGATATTCTGAGACCTAACCGATGTTCGGCTGGAAATACTTGTTGGGCAGGGCAGCCCGGGTTTCAAAATACAACTGTTTTGATTTTGCATCCGAGGAGGAAGCTAATGACTCGCTGGGGAAAACTGGGACTTACGCTTTGTGCTACCGCTGCGCTCTTTGCCACGGCAGGACGTGCCCAAGCCAACTTGTTGACTTTTGAAGTGATTCCGGCCTACGCTCCCAATGGCCCGGTATCGCCCAACTGGACGAACTATATCGTCAACGGTCTGGCTGGCATTCAGCAGAACATGGACATTGGTAGCCGAGCAGTGACACCGGCCGCTTACGAACGCGTAGCGGGCCCGGTTGCGTTGGAAGACATGGTCTACACCACCTTCAATTCGTGGCGTGGCGAAGCGGCTCCTACTTCTTACGGACCAGTTTTTGACGGCGAGTTCGGCAATCGAATTCACTTTGGTCTGCACATCGTAGCAGACACCGATATGCCGTTTATGCTCTCGGATATCGAATGGTCGTTGGACAGCAACGACGTGACGAACTACTTCGACCAGTCGGGTAGCTTCGCGAGTGCGACCTACTCGGCCACCCGCGTGGGTATCGATTATGGTCTCGACGGCGTCAAGGGTGGCGGCGACGACATCATTCTCAACGCTGGTCAATCGGGTTCGACTCCGGTCAACGAGCTGATTTACATCGGCGTTGGCGACGGCTTCTTCGCTTCGGAACCGGGTGCCCCGTCCTACCAAGACGAGATCGACATGACCTTGTCGGACATCTATCTTGGTTGCGGACATCCTCAAGGTTGCGAATTCGACCTGGTCGGCACCTACTCGCTGCCGGACGGTGCGGGCGGACGCGTTTCGACCTCGGGTACCGTGACAGTCAGCATCGTTCCCGAGCCCTCGACGGCTCTGATGACGATCTGCGGTGGTCTGCTGTCGCTGGCTGGCCTCCGTCGCCGTAGCTAGACTGAGGTAACAGACGAATTAGATCTAGCCGATAACGCTGAGTGGAGCCGCCGTGCAGTTGGCAAATGGCGATTGCGTCGCAGCCAACTGCTGGCCCACCTACGACGGCTAGATGATGGGATGAGATGTGCGACGGAGACCTCCGCCTTTAGGTGGCTGCCCCGTCGCTCATCGGTGCTAGCAACTTCCAGAAAAGTCTTGTGGAGAAGCTTGCATCAGACGGAATGTTTGAATAAAGTGGGGAAGTCGGATCAGTTAGAGATTGCGTTTTGAAGCTGATCCCCTTAATCTTAGTGGTGATTAAACCGTGCAGGTGAATGGCCGGTCGCTGAAGAGAAACTGGCCGGTGTAGCTGCAACATGGAGAATGCTTCGATGAAGAAATCAGGATCCCGATCTTTGGTGCAAGGCGTCTGCGTCGTCGCAGTGCTTGCGGCGGTTGGTGTTCCGCTCTCAGCGCTTATGGTAGCGCAGACTTCGGCAGACACTTCCGCTCCCGTTAGCCGCGTGGCGGAAGTTGACGTCACCGGAGCGGAATCTTCTGAGTCATCGTCGGCCGTGTCGGCTCTGATGGCCGGAAGTGCCGTCGGCCCGTCGCGTGGCTGTGTGGTGGCTCCGCGTCACCCCGCTAGCGCCTACATCCCCTAAGCGTTGGTCGCTTCAGGTGATTAATACGATTCAGAGCCATCTCGTTTCACCGCTTGTTTTGTTGGCGGTGAAGCTTTGTGGCCAGAATTAGTAGATATGAAATAGTATTGCGAGTTATTCGTTCACCTGCCGAATGCGTCGAGGATTGGACGCAACGAAGGTGAGTGAGTTGGATTGCGGTTTGAAAAGGGAGCCCTACACCGGGCTCCCTTTTTTCGTTTACGCATGTGCATTGCCTTCCGTACGTAGTACGACCGACATCTGGCTCCTACGGACTCTTTCGTTTGCGCTTTGCAATTCTTATGCGCGATGCGCCGGTTCCGCGCTTCAAGGCTTCGCTTTGCGATTCCGTGTCTGGTCTATGGCTTCGTATCTGTGATTCCGCATCTGTGTGTGGTGTCGAGCCTGGGATGTCAGGGGGGGTGTGTCTGGTTTGTGGTGTCGTCTGGTTTGTCGTGCTTCAGTCTCCGCTTTGCAACCTCCCGTTCACGACTTTGCGTTCGCGATTATGCGCCCATGAGATTTCGCGTTTACACCGTGTGCGTTCGATGTACGACTTTGTGTGTTCGGTCTGGCATCGGGCAGCGATTGTTGACGGTAGGCCTACGATTTATCGCCGGAGTGTGTGGGTGACGTCACTTCTGTCGCGCAGCGATATCTGAAGCGGTCAATCTATTGCGAGACACAATGTCTGTTTTTTGTGTCATCGCATCTGTGAACATTGCCTGCCATTTTCGGCAATCGGGACTATCGCTTCTGCCGATCCAGCAGTCGGTAGTTCACTGCTTCGTCGACGTGTTCGGCTAGAATATCGTCTTTGCCTTCGATGTCTGCAATGGTACGTGCGACGCGCAGGACCTTGTCGTGCGCTCGCGCTGACAGGCCCAGTTCATTGACGGCGTTCTTCAGACGCTTGCGGCCGGCGTCGTCTAGTCTGCAGAAGCTGCGAATCTCACGGCTGGACATGTGTCCGTTGCAGCGCGTGCGACTATCGGTGAAGCGTTCTCCTTGGCGTGTGCGCGCGTTTTCGACTTCGATGCGCATCTGATCGCTATCGAGGCCCGCGCGGCTCTGTGCTAAATCTTGGTAAGGAACCGCGGCGACCTCGATATGCAAATCAATTCTATCAAGTAAGGGTCCGCTGATTCGGCCCATATACCGTTCGATTTGCAGCGTGTTGCAGCTACAGCTACGGCGCGGGTCGCTGCGGTAGCCGCAGGGGCACGGATTCATGGCGGTCACTAGCATGAACTCGGCAGGAAATGTCGTGGAGCGGAGTGCGCGACTGATGGTGACGGTGCCATCTTCGAGCGGCTGTCGGAGGACTTCCAGCGTACGTCGATTAAACTCGGGCAGCTCATCCAGGAAGAGCACGCCGTTGTGGGCGATACTGATCTCACCCGGTGCGGGTGGATTGCCGCCGCCGACCAAACCTGCTTCACTGATTGTGTGGTGGGGAGCGCGGAAGGGGCGTGTGGCCATGAGTGGTTGGCCGGGTGTGAGGCGACCGATGGCGCTATAAATGCGCGTGGTCTCAATGGATTCTGCTGGCGATAGGACAGGCATGATCGTCGGCACTCGCGAGGCCAGCATGGTCTTGCCGGTACCGGGAGGGCCTAGCATTAGCAGGTTGTGCATGCCGGCCGCAGCGATCGTCAATGCTCGCTTGGCTGCTTCTTGTCCGTGTACGTCTGCATAGTCAAAATCGTAGCCAGAGAATCGCGTAAACCATTGGCTTAGGTTGGAGGGTGCTGGCGGGATGTCGATTTGGCCGCTAAAGAACGCGACGGCTTGAGTGAGGCTGGCGATCGGAATGACGTTGATGTCTTCCACAACGGCGGCCTCGGCTGCGCTGGCGGCAGGAACAAGGATTCCACGCAGCGATGGATCTTGCGCGGCGCGAATGGCCATGGATAGTGCCCCTTTGGCGGGACGGGTGTCGCCCTGTAGACTCAGTTCGCCGACGACGGCGAACTCACTGAGGCTTTCTTGGTCGAGCTGTTGACTTGCGCCCAAGATGCCCAGGCTGATTGGGAGGTCGAGTGAAGCGGCTTGTTTGGGCTGTTCGGCCGGGGCGAGGTTGATCACGATTCGATCGAATGGTCTGATGAAACCCGAGTTGATAATAGCGCGGGCCACGCGATGGGTGCTTTCACGGACTGCTTGATCCGGCAGGCCCACTAAAACAGTTGACGGCATCTGTGCCGGTGACACATCGACTTCAACTTCGACCGGCAATGCCTCAATTCCGACCAGCGTGTATGTTTTCAGTTTCGCAAGCATGTCGAGCGTTTCCTTGCCGAACCGGTATCGTTCCGTCGCGACGCGCTGACGGAGCGGCTCGGCATTCTGCCGCATTCCACGCTCAAAAAACAAGTCACGCTGAGACCAGCTCGGTGGTTGCTCGTCGATGAACACCGAGAAGTTACAGCGCGATCCGGCTGGTGTCGCTGAGACTACTGGCGATCATTGTGGAGCGATCTTGATCGCGGGGGCGTCTGTTCGAGCGGCGGTGCAGTCGGCGGTTCGTGGAGTGGGGTTGGACTTGGTTGCGGCGGACCTGTATGTCGATCGCGACTTGGCTGAGCTCGCGACTGCAGTTCCGTTGGCCGAAAACTATGTCGACTTAATAGATCGTGTCCGGCAGCTTAAGGACATCTTTCCGCGCCTGTCGCACTGGCTTTACACTGGCGGTCTGGAGAACTATCCGGATTTGGTGGATGGTGTGTCGAGGTCGCTGAAGCTGTTTGGTAATTGCGGTGACACATTGCGGGCAGTGCGTGATCCATGGCGTTTTGCTGAATCAGTTCGAGCGGCCGGGTTCTGTGTGCCGGAGATGGTTGCCGATGGCAGTCGGGTGCCGGTGGATGGAACTTGGCTACGGAAAAGATCGGCGTCGGCAGGCGGTTTGGGCGTTACGGTTTGGGATGACGTTGCGAAGCGACGTTACCTAACAGAATTGGCTGTGAGTAATTCAGGTGGCGGGGCAGGGCGAGTAGTCTTAGTCGACGATCGAGATGTGACATGCTATTGGCAGCGTCGTGTGCGGGGCGAATCGCTTGGGGGCGCGTTCGTGGCGTCGGACGGCGAAGCGCGGTTGTTGGGGGTGACGCGGCAGTTGCAGGCGGACGTAGCGGGTCGACAAGGCGGGATGCTATACGCCGGATCGATCGGACCTCTTATGCTCGGCTCATCAGACATTGCGCAGTGGCAAGTACTTGGTGAGCGGCTCGCTGGCGATTTTGGCTTGCAAGGTGTGTTCGGTGTTGACGCGATTTGTGAGCGGGGACGATTGTGGCCGCTCGAAGTGAATCCCCGGTTTACGGCGTCGTTGGAAATACTTGAGCGGGCTTTTGGTTGGAATGCGGTACGGTTGCACGTCGCGGCGTGCCGCGATGGTGAGTTGCCCGATTTGCAGTTGTTGGATGGGCCACCGAGAATATTCGCGGCAAAACGCATTGTTTACTCGTCTCGTAAGTTTACGGTGGATGGTTCTTTCGGTGATTGGATGCAGCGGCAGCCAGGTTTCGCGATTGGCGCTGCAGGTGAGTTTTTCGAAGCTGACAAGTGGCCGTCACTGGCTGATTTGCCAAAGGTTGGCACGCTGATTCCTGCCGGCGCGCCGGTGTTAACGTGTTTTGCTCAACGATCAAGCGAATTGGCCGAGTCGGTTGACGAGACGTTGGAAGCTTTAGCTTGCGAGGTGGATCTGCGGGCGAGCGATATCTTGCGGCGCATTCCGTAGGTTCTGCGGCGAAGCTCGCATATCAATTGATTTCAAGTGGTAATGCTGCTTGGGAAGTGATTTCGCATCTTCTGTATATTTCGCGGTTGCACCTTAGAGATTTGGGGGGTTAGGAATCTTGCTTTTGGTTTGGTCGGGCTACGCCTCG
>JAGQPK010000387.1 GCA_020426755.1 Planctomycetales bacterium | reverse complement strand
CAGATCGTAGAGTTCCCAACCGGGCGGCGTCTGGTAACCGCCGTCGTAGTTGCAACCGTAATAGTAGATCAGCTTGTGTGTCTTGGTGCGGATGCCGACGTGCGCCGGGTTGTCGTGATGGACCATGTGCATCCAATAGCGATAGTAAGCAGCTTGCTTCCAATCCGCCGGCTCCACTCCAGTTTCTAAGAGCGACTTAAACGAGCGTCCTTGAAGTGATTCCGGGGGCTCGGCACCGGCGAACTCCAGCATCGTCGGGGCAAAGTCGACATTCTCGACAATTGCATCCAGTCGTTGTCCCGCCGGAATAGATTTGGGGTACCGCACCAGGAACGGCATCCGCTGGGACTCTTCATACATCCAGCGTTTGTCTTGATAGTCGTGTTCGCCTAGCATGAAGCCCTGATCGGCGCTGTAGATAATCAGCGTGTTGTCCAACTGGCCCGACTCTTCGAGGTAAGCAAACAGCCGGCCAAGATTATCATCGATGCCCTTCACACAACGCAGAAACTTTCTGAGATACGCGTTGTAAGCCATCCTCGTGTTTTCTTCGTCGGTGTAGTTGGCAGGAGCGAAGTTCTCTGGAAACTCACTGGGGTACAACTTTGGCAAGTCCCCGAGATACGACCGACGCGGATTACGACCGCCAATCGATGTGCCAATGTGTGGAATCAACTCATCATTGGCACCGCGAGTGGCAATCGAACCGAACTGCGGATCGCGTGTCCACAGCGACTTCGGTTCCGGAATCTTGGCATCGGCCAGGTACGTCTCATAACGCTCGGCGTTCTCAAAATAGTCGTGTGGTGCTTTGTAATGATGCATGAGGAAGAAGGGCTTCCCTTGCTCACGGCCCGACTTCAGCCAGTCGAGCGTGAGATTCGTGATCACATCCGTCGAATGCTCGCCTGGGAATTTGATCACGTTCTTGCCAAACGGTCTGTCGCCACGAATGAGAAATTCAGGACTATGGTATTTCCCCTGACCTGGCAACACGCAGTAATAATCGAAGTCGGCTGGTTCGTCCTTAAGATGCCACTTGCCGATCATCGCCGTCTGATAGCCCGCGCGTTTCATTTGAATCGCCAGCATCTGCTTTCCCGGTGGCACTCGTCCGTCCAAATCAAACGCACCATTGATGTGGTTGAACTGACTGGTCAGCACACATGCGCGCGATGGTGAACAGATCGAATTCGTGCAAAACACGTTCGTCAGCAGCGCTCCTTCGTGAGCAAGACGATCCAGGTTCGGAGTTGGCGCGATTTGTGCCAATCGACTCCCGTACGCGGATATCGCCTGTGCCGAGTGGTCGTCCGACATGATGTACAAGATATTCGGCCGGTCGGCGGCTGCGACAAGGCCGAATTGGATCAACATGAAGATGATGGTGGTCAGCGTCGCGTATCGCATGGATAGAACCTGTTGGGAGAGTCGATGTCGTCAGTTGTGAGTGGGAACAACAACGTTGTGTGCCAGCTTCAGGATGATTAGGCGATCAACTCCTGGATCACACTGCCGCCGAATTGACTGAGTTGCTTGAAACGGCCGCCGTGATAATAGGTGAGCTTATTGTCATCCAATCCCAACAGCTGTAGAAGTGTCACGTGCAGGTCGCGGATCGGGTGGACACATTCGACCGCGGAGGCTCCGAGTTCATCGGTGGCTCCCACGACCCCCGGCTTAACTCCGCCGCCCGCCAGCAGCATCGTCATGGCCTTGTTGTTATGGCCGCGGCCAAGTGAGTACACGCCGCCCCGCTTGTTATTGTCCGGTGTACGACCGAATTCTCCAGTCCAGATAACAAGCGTATCTTTGAGCATATCGCGTTGCTTGAGATCTCGAAGCAGCGCGGCAATTGGCTTATCAACGCTCCTGATGCGGGCGGTGTGACCTCGTTCGAGATAGTCATGGCTGTCCCAGCCGCCGCTGAAGATCTGCACGAAGCGAACACCGTGTTCCACCAGACGCCGGGCCATCAGGCATTGGCGACCAAACGTCTGTGTTTCCGGTGCGTCGAGTCCGTAGAGCTGCTGTGTCTGTCGAGTCTCCTGATTGAGATCGATGACCGTGGGGACTTCAGCCTGCATGCGGAAGGCCAACTCGTAGCTATCAATTCGAGCCGCTAGTTTCTCGTCTGCACCCGTTCGATCGAGATGTTGTTGGTTAAGCCAGGCGAGTTCATCGAGCGCCCGCCGTTGATGTTCCCGAGTTTTGTTCGATTGTGCGACAAGGTCAAGCAGCGGTGATCCTTCTGGACGAAGTCGGGTGCCCTGATAATGTGGCGGGAGAAATCCATTGCTCCAGTTCGTCGGCCCTCCCTGAGGCAAAGCGAGTTCCGTCATGACGACATAGCCTGGAAGATGTTGATTTTCGGTGCCGAGTCCGTACGTCGCCCAAGCGCCTACCGCAGGATCGCTTCCCAGCCGGCTGCCTGTATTCATGTGGAAGAGAGCTTCAGGATGGTTGAGCGACTCGGCTTGACAACCGCGGTAATTGCACAGTTCATCAGCGATGTATGGGTCAGCCAAGTGCTGCCATTGGTCACACATTTCGATGCCGCTATCGCTGACCTTGCGGAATGAGAATGGGCTGCCGACAAAGAACTTGAAGCCGGTCTCGTGACCAAAGGCTAGCTTGGACTCTTGCTTATGCAGACGGGTCAGTACTGGCTTCGGATCGAACGTATCCATATGACCGGGCCCCCCTTCCATGAAGAGCATGATCACGTTCTTCGCCCGAGCTGGGCGCATCGGCAGTTTCGTCGCTAGTGGACCAGCGGCCGTGACTCGGTCTTCGGCGAGCAGTCGTGACAACGCCACGCTGCCGAGAGAGGCGCCAAGTCCATAGAGAAATGAACGACGATGTGGATTGAACATGGTACGATCCTACAGTTCAATTGACGTACATGAATTCGTTGGAGTTGAGCAGCAGCAGACAAATATCCGCCAAAGCTCTTGTTTCGGGAGAGACATCAGCAGGCTTCTTATCCGCGACGTAGTTCTCGAAGACCGGTAGGATCTCTTGATATTCAAAGACGCGACCAGAGAACTCTTCCACTAGCGACCGAGTGATTTCCGTCGGATAGGTTCGGGGCTTGGCCGGTACCTGGCTGTGATAGGAAACCATGTCGTCATAGTAGCTGGACAGTCGTTCAACCTCCGCGCTGATCGCATCGCGTCCAAACACGATTTCGAACGCGCGCTGGATTTGAGCAACGGGACGGTCGCATTCCCGCTGCAGTCTCAAAGCGAATGCGATGGATCGATCCGTCATCTGGTCGCTGTTGAGCAATGTGAAAACCTGCGGCGTCACGGCCGCCGTCTCGCGCAACTCACAAGATTCATTCGGATTGGGCTGGTTGAATAATTCTGTGAACGGATCAGCTTGTCCGCGCACGTGGTAGGCGTAGATCGTCCGGCAGTTGCGTTCCTCTGGTGTTCGTGATGGCTGATAGGCAGGTGCCAGCGAAAACTGAATCATGCGAGGTTGTAGAGCGACCTCCAGATTGATCTCGGGCATAACAGGTAGTCCACCGATTCGTTGTTGGAGTTCTCCCGTCATCTGCAGGATGCCGTCACGAATCTCTTCTGCACTTAGCCTGCGCCGGGGGAAGTGGGACAGCAGGCGGTTGTTGGGATCGGTCGCCTTCCATGCTTCATCGTCCGGCGGTCGTGACGATCGCTGGTACGCATCTGTCAGCATGATCAAGCGATGCATACGCTTTATCGTCCAGCCATTTTCAACGAAGTCCGCTGCCAGGAAGTCAAGCAGCTCCGGGTGCGAGGGCTTGGCACCTTTCGCGCCGAAGTTGTTGGAATTGGCGGCCAATCCAACACCGAAGTGTCCCTGCCAGATGCGGTTGACAATTGATCGCGTCGTGAGCGGATTGGCAGGATCGGCGATCCAGCGTGCCAGGCCAAGACGACGGCCGTCGACCTCCTCGGTGAGCAGATAGGGATCGCCTGCGTCCGCACCCACCGTCACGGCGACGGCACTCAATACGCCAGGCTGCACGACTTCGCCTGGAGCAGTCAGTGCGCCACCGATCAGGATATGACATTCGGCCGGCAGGCCAGCTTGCTTATCCCGTTTGATTCTGAGTTTGCGTGCCCCATTCCATGCCAATTCAAAGTCGGCGGCATTGAAAACGCTTTGGGCCATCGGCTCAGACCGTTCGAGCCGTCGCGTCCAGATCCATTCGTCTTGTTCGCGAACTTTGAGTTGACCTTCGTCAACATGATCCAGGCCGACGGCTCGGGGCGGTTTCTCTTCATCGGGATCTTGCCTGCGAGCTTCCTCATCCTTGTACGGCAGCATGTGTTCTGCAAACCACTCGCGCGCCGCGGATTCACGCTTTTCAACCAGCCGCTTCTTTTCAGAAACAGCGAAGTCGAGCATGCGCAAAGCGTGAGCCTTCGCAACGTCAAATCTGTCGAGATTCTCTTGGGGCAGGAAAGGCGCCGTGCGTTCGGCCATCTGTGTTGTCGAAAATGCCGCGTACATCCGGTAGTAGTCGCGAGTCGGAATTGGATCGAACTTATGATCGTGACATTTCACGCATCGCATGGTCGTTGCAAGAAACGTCTGGCCCGTGACATTGACCAGATCATCGAGCCACATCTGGCGCGCTTCCTCCTTGTCCACCATGGCGTTGTCCCAAGGGCCCAGGCGCAAGAAGCCCGTAGCAATGATCCACTGCGCCTCCTCCGGAGTGTAATCGCCATCAAGTTGAGTCGGATGGACTGCTTCCTCGGTTCCCTTTCGATCTCGCACCGATTGGTCCGCCAATTCATCACCGGCGAGTTGTTCAATGATGAATTCTTGGTAGGGCTTGTCTTTGTTGAAGGCACGAATCACATAATCGCGATAACGCCACATGTTGGAACGTTCGTAGTCATTCGACATACCGCCGGTGTCGGCGTAGCGAGTTACATCGAGCCAGTGTCTGCCCCAGCGCTCGCCATACCGCGGGTTGGCCAGCAATCGATCTATCAATTCGTTCCAGGCAAGGCTGGAGTTCTTTTCATGCGCCGCCACGAATGCTTCTACCTCTGCCGGTGTCGGCGGTAGGCCATGGAGATCGAAAGTGGCACGGCGGATCAACGTCCTGGCATCCGCACGTGGTGCTGGTTGGATTCCTGCCGACTTCAGACGCTGGAGTATCAGCGCGTCGACAACCGCTGAGGAAAGTTGTTCGTCGGAGGTCGTGACTCCCATCTTAGCGACGAGCGTCCGTTGTTCTTCGTCGGTTAACACATCAACGGGCTGGAACGCCCATAAGTCATCCGGTTGATAGCGACGATTGCTCCATTGCGGGGTGGTTCCTCCGCTGGTTGTGAAGCGGACTCCCTCATCGGTGACAGCCATCTTGCTGGCTTCAGCTCGAATTCGAGCTTGCACTGCATCGTTCGGCCAGGGAGCTCCAGCTTTGATCCAGCGTTCGATCGTGCTGATCTGATCCGCCGTCAAACGGTCATTTTCCTTGGGGGGCATCTCCAACTCGTCCCAGCGAATCGCTGGCAGCAGGGTGCCTTCACCTGTCTTGAACGGGACGATGGCAGGAACACCGGATTCCCCACCGGCCA
>JAGQPK010000386.1 GCA_020426755.1 Planctomycetales bacterium | reverse complement strand
TTACCCGCATGACAAGTGTCCGACAACAGGCTTCCGAACTTCAGCGTAGCGACGATGACCATGATTTGGAAATTTCGACAGATAGTGCGCTTCACGCTTGTTAATCAGTTGACCTCCGGAGTGATCTGTTTTGTTGGATTAGCATGTGCCATCGCGCTGCTACGGCCGTTTTCCACGGAAATGAACAATTTGTGGTCGAACCGGTTGCAGCCCGTTTTCGAACTGACGACGCTGATGTTCGCGTTCTTGATCTGGTTTTCGAATCAGCGCAGCCGTTGGGAAGAGAGCTTGCCGAAGCGACTGAGCGTCACTTACGTCTTTGACGGCCGTCCCGTCATGCGATGTGAACGGGCGACCTTGATTGACGAGAGCGATATTCGGGCGATGGCGCAGCAGATGGGTGCGCAGATGGCCGGCGGACGGCTGGCGTTTGGCCCGGTGGTGAATATTGTCGCACCCAGTGTCGAGCGAATCGAAGACGGGGCGGCGATTCGTTGTTATGGCATGAGTTTTCATTTGACGGAGCTTCCGGATTGTATTCGTGAACTGAGCTCTACGCAGGGACAAGGCGTGCTGGTGCGCCGCGTTGTCGGCCATGAATTCGTGGACAACTATTTGCCATGTCCAACAAACAACGGCCATGGCACCTAGGTCATGTTAGTCCAGGGTCGGCAACTCAGTGCCGTTCTCAATCGCTTGACGAAGGTTGTCGCCATAACGGGCTGCCTCGCGTAACAACGAATTCACCTGATCGGCAAGGTCGTCGGGCTGATCGGTTGCGGTCGCGTCGTTGGCAGTAGGCGGCGCTGGGCCGGACCGCTTGCCGGAGATCTTGCGTGGCAACTCACCGTCGAACGTCAACCGTCCCAGGCAAACCAGTAGTAGCACGCCCAGCAACACCCAATACTGCTCAAGCCATCGTAGCCATATGCGGCTTATCAACACCGCGGCACGTTCTGCTGAGCGATCGAGCTGCTCAGGCGGCAGCGTCGTTGGTGCAGGTTGTCGGTCGGCCTTCCCTTTACGCGGTCTCGGCATCGGCGCCAGCGCATCACCTGCTTTCCCTCGCCGTGGCGAATTGCCCTTCCGACGGCGAGTTGATCCCTGTGGACGACCGGTAAGGCGGAAGTTGTCGAATCCCATCGTTATCTCCTCAGTTGATTGACCAGATCCGATCCCACTGCGGAATCAAAGCGGCTCGAACCGAAACCCACGCCAGTTCGTGACAGTCACGAAGAATAGGGAACTCGCGAAAGGCGTGGCTCATGGGCACTTCAATCCGCGATCGGGTTGACGTGTGCCCATGAGCCAACGACCTTTGCGTCCTTTCGTCTATTTCGCGGGAGCGTTCGTTATCGACGCGATCCGCGATGGCGATTCGGCGGCCAGCTTGAGTCTTGTGACACGACGTTGCTCCAAGTCTGCCAAGCGTGTCCGTAACTCATCGCGGCGGGTCGCTTGCTCACTTGCAGAATCTTGCCCAGTTACACCATGGCGTTGGAGCAATTCCAGCATCGCACGGGTCACACCAATTTCACGATGCAACTGGAGCATCTCGGGACTTAGCTCTTCTAAACATTGTTTCAGCGGCGAATCCAGTAGCGTCACTAGCTGCCGCGCTACTTGCACCGTGGCCCGCTGCTGAGCTGGCACGTCCGGAGAGTCCGTCGGCGCGGTAAGCTCGGCCGCCGGCGTCTTGACAACGCACAACAGTAAAATGAAGAGCGAGCAGACGCGGACGGGACGAATTGTAGAACCGTATCTACGTGAGACAGTCGTTGGCAATTGCATGGAAATGGGCTCCTGATGGAAACTAGTGGGTGAGTTGAATGCTTAAATGCGAAATCGACGGCAACGAATCGTAACTGCGGTGTGCGAGCAGTTCATGGAATCGTGATGTAGCTTCCATCCGGACAACGTAAACGGCGCACAGCCTTCGGTGCGGGAACGCTTTCGGTTGACGGCAACGGGCAACCTAACAAGCGCGCGGCCTCCCCAACGATGGCTCCTTGATCGGTTTCATTCGGAAGTACCAACTCATCGGCGATTTGCTGTGCCGTTGACTGGTTCGTTTCGCGGCTCCTGTAAACGACGTGCAACGAGTCGGTCACGGAGCAAGCAAAGGCTCGCAATCTCTCGCGGAGGTCAACAGGAAGTTCCGATTGGATCGCTAGTAGATCCAGTGTTTGTGCCACGTCTGCGCGGGCTGCAATAATCGCGTCGGCCATCATCGCGGCTGCCAGTTCGATCAGCTTCTGCTCTTGGGCCAACTGTTCCCGCAAGACGGACACCTGCGTCACAGCTCGTTCGAGGTCTACTGGCAGAGTCTTCTCGTGACGTTCTGCATCCGGCAGCCATTGATCGAGCATCCGCAACCGCTCGACGAGCACGTCCATGCGCTGCCGCAATTGTTGACGTTCGCCTCCGTCGCCGATGGCTTCATGCCGCTGATAAACGGACCTCAGCTCATCCAGCAGTCCAGCACGGACCTCGCTCAATTTGGGTTGCCAAGTTGCGGTCGCCACGCCGCGGTCCATCTGCTGCTGCAACTTGTGCAATTCGGCGATCGCAAAGTCCAGCTCGGCTTCCGCAGCGCCGCAACTTTGGATATGCTCCCGAATCGCCCGCACAGCATGCGCGACTGCGTCAATGGCAGTCGTATACGCGGTGGCAAACTCCTTGACGTTACCCTCCGTCAGTCGACGATTTGCGTCCTGCACCGCGTGTTCGACGACTGCCATTGCGTCGATCGCATCCTGACGCGACACACGCGGATCGCCATCAGCGGAAGGCAAATCGGACGGCGAAGCAGCCTCCTCCGGCTCCTTCATTGTCTCATCAGAGCGCAGCGATGTAGACGCGGGCACAGGGACAAGTTCCGTGCTAGTTTCACCGGCGCGAACTTGAGCGGTGACTAGCGTCAAAGAAATCGCGAGATAGCGGCTGAGTGACATGATTCGCATGATAGTCGTACTCCACATTGAAACGAACGAGTTGAAAGTGATCTAACAAACAGACGTGTGTGAACAGGTGTAACCGCTCGGTACGTACTCGAAGACCGAGGTCACCGTCCAGTTCCTACGCCGTTCAAACACAAGTTCAACGAAGTCCAAACTGACTGGTGACGGAATTGATTTAATTTCAGCGCACTTCCGCAAAGATAGGTATCGCTCAGCTCAATTGCGGCATCTCGCTCGTGTTGGTCTGCTCGCCGCAACACGTTAGCGTTGGTTCTATCGTTCGCCGCTACACGTTAGCGTCGGTTCTGTCGTTCGCCGCAACGCGTTAGCGTCGGTTCTATAGTTCGCCGCAACGCGTTAGCGTCGGTTCTCCGGCGCTAAGCTCGACAACATTGCGATTCGCAGTCAGCGCCTACGGGCGAACTGACCGCTGCCAAAGCCGCTCTTTCGCGGCCATACTCACAAGCCCCGGCGGCCGATTAGCGCCAGGCGAACTGGGCGAATCGCCCATCGCGCTGCACTCCACATACCTTAAGACTCACGCGCTGCCCCGGAGCAGGGTTTAGGCCCGGCGGTACGGTTCCCGTGATTGGTCCGCTGACCTTTCCGTCGATCAACTCGGCAAACCAGCCACCTTTGCGAGTCCGTCGCTCAAGCAACACCGCCTCCACAATCGTGCCACTGGCAACGCTGGTCTCGGAGCTCTGCGCGAAAGCTGGCGCATGATGCCGCGAAACTTGCCCGTCGCGGTCACGCTGCCGCTTGCGCTGTGGCGCGCGATCGAGGAACTCAAAGCAATAGCCAACTTGGCCATTCAGCGTTTCCCACGTCCCCGATACGACATCGCCGTTCCATCGCTGGACATGCACGGAGCGCGGCCGTTCAGCGTCAAGCACAATCAGCGCGCGGTCGACACGCAACTTCGCCAGATGTGCATCGGCAAATTGGCGCGCCACAAAGTTCGCCTCGTCAAGGCGCGTGCAGACTTTTAGCAGCGACGTGGTCCCGTTGGCATGTAGGCAGACAACGCGAAACGACACGTGGCGACTTCCAAACCGACCCGATGAAAAAGCACTCGATGACATCGCATCTTCCTCCCAGAACTTGGGCCACTAGCCCACTGAACCTGCGCGCGTACTCTGGCCGCTCGGCCAGCGCCGCAGGTTGAATGGAAGGAAGATGTTCAGAATGTCAGCTCACGATGGATGTATTCCTGAAACATGCCAACGCATGAATGCTGCCACATAGACAGCGACTATTTGACACGCACCGAGTGAAACGGTTCGCGTTACGGTAGCTCGGTGTTCAGACCAATGTCTCACCATAGCGATCATTTCACGAGTCTTTGCTGCGTAGAATTGCAGCCCGCGTCGAAGCACTCCGAGTCCGACGTCGCTTATCCCGCCGATTCAAGTGGACGCCAGTACCCGTCAGATGCGGCACATGGCCGGTCTTCACGCGATCATACTTGCCGATGACTCGAATTGTCATAATCGCTTGCATGGAATCTCTCCGGGGATAGTCGACCAGCTCGGTACGACACAGGTGCAACGAAAACCAGCCTGCTCGGTGACGAATCGCAAGAACAACTGGAAAGTCACGTCGCGAAGACGTTGAACTAATCGTCTTCGCCGCATCGCGCTAAGCCGCCCCCGAGCAGTCTGCTAGCAGAGCTACTCGAGGGCAACGTTGCGCCTACTCGCCGGCCAATCGTGTGTCGCCGACGGTTGCTGCACGCTCGTGGCCGCCGGACGTCGTGCCCGAAAAGTAATCAGCGATTTGATTGGTAATCGGGCCTTGAGCATCGGCTTCCCAGTCGATGCCTTCGTCGATCAGTTGCTCGTGCTTCAGCAGTCGATCTGCCACCGCCAAGCGGCTGCGAATCTCATTGATCGACGACTGAGCACTCGCCAGCACACTGGAATCAACCGTTCGCTGGCCATTGTCAGCTTCCGTTTCCAGACGCTGACGCTCCGTGTCCAGCTTCGCAAGCTGCACCGACATTTCGCGCTGCTTGGCCACCAGTTGTTGCAACTGCTGGCGCGCTGCCGTCAAGCCGCGTGAGCGAGCCGATCGCAATTGCTCGAGACTGACCAGGCGCGCTTCCTCCGACTTGTAACGTTCGAACTTCATCGCCAAATCTTGCTCCACGTCCTCACGCGAGTAACGCGTGTCGGGCAAGGTCCCCGCCGTGAGCTGATCCTTGACCGTCAGCACGACACCACGCAACTTCTCATTGGCACCGGCACAAGATTGTATCTGTCCATCAAGCTGCTCAAGCTCGACTTCCTTAATCGAAACCGAATGCATCGTGCGGCGGATCTCTGGAATCAGATCCGCAACCAGACCTTCGGCGCGCTGGATCTCGAATTTCAATGGGACTTG
The DNA here is from genome assembly GCA_020426755.1 of Planctomycetales bacterium. Lineage (GTDB taxonomy): Bacteria > Planctomycetota > Planctomycetia > Pirellulales > Pirellulaceae > JAGQPK01. The sequence goes on along the minus strand of JAGQPK010000386.1, from coordinate 269 downwards.
CTCACGAATCGCCGCGCGAGTGTTGTGTGCCGCCGTACGAAGATACGACCACGTGCTGCCACCAAAGATGAAGGCGACGGTGAGAACGAACAGCGCGCTGACGAGTGACTTCTTGCTCATGGGTTTCTCCAAGCTAAGCGTGTCGCTGAGCTGCACCGGATTCCACCGCGGAACCCAAGCGGCTCAACTACCAGATCAACGAAACCCAAACCGTGCGCTGACAGATTCGCGGAAGGAAAATGTCGTGCGAGTAGAAGAATGTCTCGCGA
>JAGQPK010000385.1 GCA_020426755.1 Planctomycetales bacterium | reverse complement strand
GAAGCCAAGAGCCTGGCGGACCAAGGGTGTTTGGAGATCATCCTACTCGGACAGACCGTCAACAGTTATCGCCACGTGTCGGGTGAACGCACCACACGGTTGGCTGATCTGCTAGAACAGATTCATGAGATCGAAGGTTTGCGCCGCATCAAGTTTGTGACGAATTACCCGAAAGACATGTCGGACGAGTTGTTGCAGACGGTGCGGGACCTGCCCAAATGTTCGCCCTATCTGCACGTGCCGGCGCAGAGTGGTTCCAACGCGGTATTGGCTCGCATGAAACGTGGCTATACTGTCGAAGAGTATCGCGACATGATGAGTAAGATTCGCGAGTACTTCCCGGAGCCATCGGTGTCCAGCGATTTCATCGTCGGCTTCTGTGGCGAAACGGAAGCTGATTTTCAGCAAACGGTCGCCTTGGTCGAAGAGTGCCGGTTCAAGAACAGCTTCATCTTCAAGTACAGTGAACGCCCGGGCACGAAAGGTGCCGAGCGGATGGCTGACGATGTCCCGGTGGCCGATAAGAAACGCCGCAACAACGAACTGCTGCAGATCCAGAACGCGATTAGCGAAGAAGACAATCAGCGGTTTATCGGACAACAGGTAGAAGTGTTAGTCGAAGGCCCCAGTAAAATGGCGGCCGACCAAATCGAATCCGACTCTCAGATCGTGCAGATGACGGGTCGGACTCATTGCGATCGCATCGTCGTCTTCAATGGCAACCGTCGCCAAGCAGGCCAATTGATGCCGATCACCATTTTTGATGTCAGCAGCCATACGCTGTTCGGCGAAGTGATCACCGATTGTGTAGGCCCCGAAGTATTTTCCCTCCAGGTGTGAGCGCGAGTCGACGATGACCGTCCCTGAATCGCCGTTGGAACGGCTGACGCAGCGATTGGAAGAACCGGCTACCGCCGCGCGATGGCTCCATTCGTTAGGAATCGAAGATACGGTACGTGGTCATGCGAATCTGACCGGGATCGCGACCGCCGGTATGCCGCTCGATTTGCTCAGCGGCGTTTGCACGCAACTCGAGCAGTTGCTGCCTCAATTGAGTGACCCTGATCTGGCACTCAACACGCTCGAACGATTCGTTGCCACGTCGCGCAGTCCGCTTTCGCTTGGCAGCCTGTTTGAGCAAGATCCCGCAGCGTTGCAAACATTGATGCAGTTGTTTTCCAGTAGTCGCTTTTTGGGCGACGTGCTGGTCAATGATCCGGAGGCATTCGAGCTTGTGCGGATGACGGAAGGCAAGCCCGTCGAACGGAACATCCTGGTTGATGATATCTGCGGAGAGATCGCCGGCATCACCGATCGGCGTGCCGCCATGTCGCTGCTTCGTCGACATAAGCGGCGTGAGCTATTACGGATCGCCTACGGAGATTTAATTCGCCAGCAACGACTGCCGGTCGTCACGCAGCAGCTTTCGTATCTGGCGGATGCCTTGTGCGAAGCAGCGTTGTTGTTCGCTTACCGAGCGTTGAGCCTTACGCGCGGCCTGCCCAGACGGCCGGATGGGCACGGGGCCCGCTTCGTGATCCTGGCGCTTGGCAAACTGGGCGGCGTCGAACTGAATTTCTCCAGCGACATCGATCTCGTCTTCATCTATGACGGCGACGGCAAGACCGACGGTGAAAAGCAGATCGCCAACAGTGAGTTCTTTGAACGCTTGGCGCAAGACTTCATCAAATTGTTAACCGAGTCAACCGACTTAGGCACGGTCTATCGCGTCGACATGCGACTCCGCCCGCATGGTCAGCAAGGGCCGCTCGTGATCAGCCTGGACAGTGGGCTACAGTATTATGACGTGATGGGTCGCACGTGGGAGCGACAAGCTTATGTCAAAGCCCGTGCGATTGCCGGCGACACCGACCTAGGCAACGAATTTCTGGCGACGCTGCAGCCGTGGATCTATCGTCGCTACTTGAACCGCGCGGATATCACCGGCGTCAAGGCGCTCAAACGCAAAATCGAACAGCGAGCCGCGCGCGAAGGTATGGGCGACCGCGACGTGAAGTCGGGGCGTGGTGGAATTCGCGACATCGAATTTGTGATTCAATTCCTCCAATTGCTCAACGGCAGTGACTTGCCCGAACTGCGCACGGGCAACACGCTGGAAGCGATTGACCGACTCGCGGACGCTGGTTGCTTGAACATGCAAGAACACAACTTGCTGAGCGACAACTACGTGTTCCTCCGCCGACTCGAACACTTGCTGCAAATCAAGTTAGACGTACAAACGCATTCACTGCCCGACAATGATGTGGAGATGACCAAGTTAGCGGTTCGCATGGGCTACCAGGAGGATAACCGCGCTAAGAGCTTGCAGGCGTTCAAAGACGACTATCGACAGAAGACAGAACTTAACCGCCGCATCGTCGACCATCTGCTGCATGACGCCTTCGCCGATGATCCGGCCACGCTGCCGGAAGTCGACTTGATCCTGGATCCCGATCCGTCTCACGCGCAAGTCGAGGAGACACTGGCCAAGTATGGCTTTCGCGATGTCGAAGCAGCCTACCGCAACCTGTTGACGCTCGCGACCGAACGCATTCCGTTTCTCTCGACACGGCGCTGTCGCCATTTCCTGGCCTCGATCGCCCCGGCATTGTTGCGAGCAGTCGGACAAACACCGGATCCTGATGGAGCGCTCGTTAACCTGTGTCACGTGAGCGATTCGCTTGGTGGCAAGGGCGTCCTCTGGGAGCTGTTCAGCTTCAATCCGCCGTCGCTGCAGCTTTACGTGCGACTGTGCGCGACCAGTCCTTATCTCTCGACCATTCTGACGGGCAACCCCGGCATGTTGGACGAATTGATGGACTCACTTGTGCTAAACAAGTTGCCGAACTACAAGATTCTGGCGTTGACGCTAAAAGATCGGCTGCGCGGCGCAGAAGACAGCATGCCTATCTTGCACAGTTTCAAGAACGCACAGCACCTGACGGCCGGTGTCAGAGACGTATTGGGCAAGGAAAGTGTGCGCCGTACCACGCAGTTCCTGTCCGACGTTGCGGAAGTCTGCGTGCAAGAGATCTGCGAGCAACAGTATCGCAGTCTGATCAAACGGTATGGTCAGCCCTGGCATACGGAAGCCGATAGACCGTGCGAGCTCGTGTTGCTGGCGATGGGTAAATTCGGTGGCAGTGAGCCCAACTACCATTCGGATCTGGATGTCGTTTTTCTTTATGAGGCGGAAGGTTCGACGCGTCCCCAGAGTGAAGGTCGCTCGTCAGCGCAGGTCACGTCGAATCAGCATTTCTTCAGCGAGCTGGCTCAGCGAATCATCAAGACTTCCAACACGCTGGGCCCTTTCGGCCGGCTATTCGAGCTCGATGCGAAACTGCGACCGTCTGGCTCCAGCGGCAGCCTGGCCGTCTCGCTGTCGGCTTTCGCGAATTACTTTGACAGCCCGAGTGCTCAGTTGTGGGAACGCCAGGCGCTTTGTCGCGCACGAACCGTGTACGGCTCGACCGCAGCGCGCGGCGCTGCAGACGACTTGGTCCGCCGAATCGTCACCGGCACGCCATGGCAAACGAGTTTTGCCACCGAGCTCCAACGTGGACGAACGTTGCTGGAACAGAACGCGTCGGCTCGCAATCTGAAACGGAGCGCTGGTGGTATTGTCGACGTGGAATTCGTCGTGCAGATGCTGCAACTCAAACATGCCGCCACGTCACCTGACGTGTTGCGCACAGGGACGCTGGAAGGATTGCAGGCGTTGCAGGAACGCGGCTACTTGGTCAATGACGACGCCGCGTCACTGGCGGAGTCATATATCTTCTTGCGGAGCGTGGAGGCTCATCTGCGTCTTATGAATACGGCCGCGCGGCACGACCTACCGAATGATCCGCGCGACTTGCAAAAGCTAGCTTATTTGCTCAACACCACGCCCAGTGAGCTGGCGGAGCGGTGCCAGCAGACCATGCATCGCAACCGCGAAATCTATCAGCGGCTGCTGGCGGCAGAGCTGGCCCTGGAAGCATTCGACGAACCGGCTGAGGAATGACGGACATGGCGCAGTTCGCCGTCGTGCGTTCGTTAGTCGATTGATTGTTCCACAAGATGTGTGGTAAGTCTGCGTCGGGTAGCGGCAACGCGTGTCACTTGCCCAGTGTTTGAATCAGGTTGGCAACCAATTCGGGTTTGTTCTGCTCAATCAGATGGTCGATCGTCACTTGGCGAACCCCCAGCTTCTCAAGATGGCCGGCCAACGCTTTCCAGTGCTTTTCCCGCTTCTTGCCCTCGGACAGATAGAGCTCCGTCACGAGCTCTTGGGCCCGCTGCAAGGCGATGTTGTCGCGGTTGTTGTAGTAGTTCTTGATGATATTCTGTTGGTACTTGGTATAGTCGCTCATCGCAGCCTGCCCGTAATTATGGGAAGTTGATCGGTCTTACTCGTCCGTTCCATCTGGAGTTGGCACCGGGGTGCGATCCCAGGGTCACCTAGCCAACGCATGACGGCTAGATTGGCTGGGTTATTTTACCCAACGCAAACGCTTGGGGACATCGGTGGCCCCGCTATGTGGGGTGTTTTGCGGTTTCGGCACAGCCGCCAAAATGGTAAATTCCAGGCGGCCTTGGCCCGCTATGGGCGTCACGCGGGTGCTCAAAATGGTATGTTGTCGGCCCCGTTGGAAATCGGACAAGCTAGGTCGGTTACATTAGGCGTGTTTTCGAGACAGGAAGGGTCCATGCCAGTTATCAAGTTCGTCAAAGAGAAGAAGGAAATCCAAGTTGCGAAAGGCGCCAACCTGCGCGCCGAAGCTCTCAAGGCCGGTATTAATGTCAACTGCGCGATCAGTGGCATTAGTGAGGGCATCGACAACTTTTCCGAGAAATTCTCGAGCGTCGTCAACTGCAAGGGCATGGGCATGTGCGGCACCTGCCGCGTCCGGATTACTTCTGGTATGGCCAACACCAATGCTCTAACGATGCGGGAGAAGGCCAAGTTCAAGTACATGCCGTTCCCAGATCCCGTCCCCTGCATGGCCTATTTGGGGAATGAGGACACGATGCGTTTGGCGTGCCTGACCGAGGTCAACGGCGACATTACGGTTGAGACCAAGCCGGAACTCAACATGTTCGGTGAGAATTTCTTCAGCTAATCGCGCAGGCTCGGCGCGGCATCCGTAGCCGGTGCCGCAGTCAACGGCATGAAACAGATCATCGCCATCGTAAAGCCGTTTCTGGCCGAGAAGGTGCTCGACGGATTGAAGCGAGCACCTCTGGAGGCATTGTCGGTTCGCGAAGTCAAAGGCTTCGGCCGTCAAAAGAATTATCTGGACCTCTATGACGACAGCGAGTTCGCGCTGGCGTTTCTGCCGAAGGTCGAGATCACCATGTGGGTCGACGACGCGCGGGCCGACGAGATCGTGCGGAAGGTCGTCCAGATTGCTCGCACCGGACGCATGGGCGACGGCAAAGTGTTCGTCTTGCCTGCCGCCGAAGCCAAGTGATCTGACTGATCTGACTGATCTGACTGATCTGACTGATCTGACTGATCTGTCCGATCTGTCCGATCTGTCCGACGAATCAGCGGCACCACGCTTTGGTGTCGGCGGCGAGCAGATCTTTTAGCAGCGCGAAGCCAATGATGGTCCCGATGGGGAAGTTCGGC
>JAGQPK010000384.1 GCA_020426755.1 Planctomycetales bacterium | reverse complement strand
TGATGTGACTCGCGGTTTTCGAGTGCGAGTACGAGTACGAGTACCGTTTCACTGAGTACGACGTGCCGCATCTGCGTTTTCTTCGCGAGTGGCGGTACGAGCGAATCTCTCGAATTACCCCCAGTGCTGATCTAGCAATTCGTACTCGTACTCGTACACGTACTCAGCGCCAGCGGTACTCGTCCTCGACCTTTCGAATTCTCAACGTTGGTGGCGATTTGATGTGACTCGCGGTTTTCGAGAACGAGTACGAGTGCCCTTTCACTGAGTAAGAGTGCAACGTGACGTACCCGCGTTCGTCTTTTTGCCTTGTGTCGCGCGGAATGTCGGCCACTGCTGTGGCGACGCCGATTGCTAAGGTTCGATGAAGAAATTCGTTGACTTTCGATCCAAATCGGTTGAAATAGCCGTCTGATCATTCGATCGATGTCGCAATCTGCGGCGTTCGGAATTCTTGACCTGAACGAGCGGCCGGGGGGAACTCTGCCGGCAGGTCCAGGCGGTTCAATTGCAGGCGGTTCAATGCGCAAGTTCTCTAAATTGGCGGGCAAGCGGCAACGTAAGGTCGGCGTTCAGTTGGGCGGCGAGGCTTTGGAAACGCGGTGCGTGCTGGCTGGCGAGCCGCTCTTGATTAGCGAGTTTATGGCTGCCAACGTGCAGTTTCTCCAAGACCGCTACAAGGAGTATTCGGACTGGATCGAGATCTACAATCCGACTGACCAGGATGTGTCAATGGACGGTTGGGCGTTGACGGATGATCCCGGCCAACCGATGCAGTGGGTCTTTCCCGACGTGACAATTTCGAGTCACGGCACGCAGCTTGTGTTTGCATCGGGACGCAATCGCGCGTCGGCGACTTCGGAACTGCATACGAATTTCAAGTTGGGAACCAGCGGTGATTATCTGGCGTTGGTCCGGCCGGATGGCTCGATTGCCCATGAGTATGCGCCGGAGTATCCGCTGCAGCAGGGCGACATCTCGTACGGCGTCGCGTTCGATGCTAACGGACCCGTCATCGATACTTATCAGTACTTTGGTACGCCGACGCCGGGTGAAGTCAATCGGGCTGGGCTAGGGCAGTTTGCCGAAGGGGTATCGTTCGATGTCCCGCGGGGCTTTTTTGATCAGCCGTTTAGCGTGCAGTTGACAACGACCACGCCGAACGGGTTGATTCGCTACACGACCGACGGCAGTGAACCGACGGCAGAACACGGTGAGCTCTACACAGGACCGCTGCAGATCACGACAACAACGGCCTTGCGCGCCGTCAGTTATCGGGACGATATGTTGCCCGGTGACATCGGCACGGAGACGTACATCTTCTTGGATGATGTGATTCAGCAAACTGGCAAAGACATGGGCTTGCCGACGCAGTGGGGTTACTTCGATGACCAGGGCCCAGCCCGGCCGGCTCGTGGACAAGCCAACTACGCGATGGATCCCGATATTGTCAACAATCCGACGTACGCGGCGACGATCAAGGATGATTTGCGAGCGATCCCGACCTTGTCGCTGGTCATCGATCCGAACGACCTTTGGGATCTCGACACCGGCATTTATATGAATCCCGAGGCGAAGGGGGCCCAGTGGGAGCGTCCGGTTTCGATGGAGCTAATTCAGCCAGATGGCGAGACGGCGTTTCACGTTGATGCGGGGCTGCAAATTCACGGTGGTTGGGCCCGGCGCATTTCACAGACGGGCAAGTTTTCGTTTCGCGTTGCCTTCAAAGGCCAGTATGGTGACTCGCTGCTTGAGTATCCATTGTTTGGCGACGAAGGAAACTCGACGTACGACGAAATCGTGTTGCGGGGCGGCTTCAACGATTCGTGGGCGAATAGTGATCGCAACAATACCTACATGCAAGATCAATGGACGCGCGCCACGCAGCTTGAGATGGGCGGCCTGGCGCCGCGCCAAACCTACGTTCATCTTTATCTGAATGGACTGTATTGGGGCATGTACAGTCCGACGGAACGCCCGGATGCGCTATGGGCAGCGAACTATCTGGGTGGTGATCCGGACGAGTATGACGTGATCAACACGGGCGGCAACATCGTGGATGGCACCGGCGCTGCGTGGGGTGAACTGGTGCGCGCGATGTCGAAGTCACGGTTTGACTATCAAAGGCTTACCGAAATCGTCGATTTAGAGGCGTTCGCCGACTATCTCATTGTCAATCAATACATTGGCAATTGGGACTGGCCCCATAACAACTGGTACGCGTCGCGCCACCGCGTTGAAGGCGGGAAGTGGTATTTCCATTCGTGGGATGCGGAAGCAGCGTTTCAGCAAGGCATCACGTCGGATCGAGTCACGTCCGTCGATGCCGCGGTCGGCCCTAGCGATCTTTACACGGCGCTACGAAGCGTGCCGGAGTTTCAGGAGATTTTCGCCAATCGCGTGGCCGTCCACTTCTACAACGACGGCGTGTTGACGCCGGAGCGTGACATCGAGCGGCTCAACGATCTGGCTGCACAAATCGAACAGGCGATCGTGGGTGAGTCGGCTCGTTGGGGTGATGGACGTACCAATGCGAACTCGCCAGTCACGCAGGCTCAATGGGCCGCCCGCGTTAAGTCCTTGAATGAAACCTATTTTCCCCGCCGTGGCGACTCGATGCTGACTCAGTATCGTCGTAACTCGCTCTTCCCAAACCTTGATCCGCCCAATATGTCTCCGCGCGGCGGCCGCTATGCCGACTCGACTGACGTTTCCATGTCGACTCCACTTGGTGATATCTACTTCACACGTGACGGTTCCGATCCGCGTGGTCTCGACGGCCTGCCCACGCCGCAGGCGATACGCTTCAACTCGTATGATCTCGTCAATTCCAATAGTGCCGCGTCGTATTTGGTGCCAACGTCCAACGCGGCCGACGCGAATTGGATGTCGAATGCGTTTGATGATGTGTCGTGGTCGACCGGTCTAGCGGGGCTTGGCTATGACAATGGATTGTCAGATGATTCACTGGAAGTAATCGGCGGTTTCAATGTGAAGACCATTTCTTCCAAGAGCAGCCTTGCCACCTTGGAGGATGTCGACACACTGCTCGCGGGCGCGAATCAAGACGTCGTGATTGAAGAAGCCGGCGTGCCGGTCATTAACTACCATTCAAGCGACAGGGATGGGCACTTCTCACCTAGTAGTATTGCCTTTCCGATTCCCGGCAATCACGTGGCGCAGGAGATCACTGCCAAGTTGCGCGTGAATCAGCCGGGGACGTATACGTTTGGTGTGACGAGCAACGATTCTGCCCGCTTAAGTATCGATGGCCAAGTACTCTACGCTGATACGACGCGTCACAGCGCTAATGACGTGCTGGTAACCGTAGATCTGGCAACGGGCGAACACGATGTCAACTTAACGTTCTTTCAGAGACTGGGTGTCGCGACGCTTGAGTTCTATTTTGCACCGGGCGCCAAAGACGCCTTCGACGACAGTTTCGTGTTGGTCGGCGATCAACAAGAGCGGCCCTATGGTGAGTACTTGACCACGGATTTGCGGGCGGCAATGTACGAGAAGAATTCGAGCGTCTTCGCGCGGATGCCGTTCCAAGTGGACGATCCGCAGTCCATCGGTGCACTGGAGATGCGCGTCAAGTACGACGACGGTTTCGTCATGTACCTGAATGGTACCGAGGTTGTGCGGCGGAATGCACCGGAGACGATTACGTACAATTCTACTTCCGAGGCTAGCCGGTTTGACGCGGTGGCGCTGGTCGAAGAGTTGATCGACTTGACCGAGTTCCAGCCGATGTTGCAGCCTGGGGCTAATCTGTTGGCGATACAGTCGCTCAACGCATCGGCAGCCGACAACGATCTTTTGCTGTTGCCGCAGTTGGTGGCCTACATGACTCCGACGCCAGTGCAAGTCAATTCGTCTGAAGTGCTGACGGCTCGTTTGCTAGTGGCGGGTGAGTGGTCGGCGATAACTGAAGGTGCGTTCACGATTGCTCAACCAGCCAAGGCTGATTCACTGCGCGTCAGTGAAGTTCATTATCATCCGGCGAAGTCGAGCGACGCGGAGATTGTAGCTGGGTTCGATTCGGCGGATGACTTTGAGTTCATCGAGTTGGTTAACGTGAGCGATCACGCGATCGACCTGACGGCGGTATCGCTCACTCAGGTCGAGACCGACGGCGGTACGCAGGGCTTGGCATTCGACTTTGCCGGCAGCAACATCGATTCGCTCGCCCCGGGTGCCCATGTTGTGGTCGTGGAGAATCTCGGTGCTTTCCGCTTTCGCTATGGTCCCAACGTGCCGGTTGCCGGCCAGTGGAGCGGCGGGTTGTCCAATTCATCTGAACTGTTGACGGTGACAGCAGGTGGTCAGTTGTTGCAGCAGTTCACGTACGAGGACAAGTGGTATCAGGACACGGACGGTACCGGAGCGTCGCTTGAACGTACGAATCCGGCCGACACGGATCTTGCGTCATGGAATGCGGCCGTCGCTTGGCAAGCCAGTTTGATTCCAGGCGGCACACCGGGCTACGCGGGTGGTTCACTGCCAGGTGACGCGAATCATGACGGAGTCTTCAATACGGCGGATCTACTGCAGGTGATGCAGGCCGCGGAGTTCGAGGACGGCATCGCAAACAACTCGACCTGGGAAGAAGGCGACTGGAATCGCGACGGCGAGTTTGATTCGCGTGACTTTGTGTTGGCGTTCATGATCAACACGTTCGTTGGTGACGACGCCCCGGCTGCACGAGCTGCCAGTATGATGTCACTCCAAGACGAAGCGTTGCAAAATGTCGAGGGCGATGCGGCGGGCTCGATCGACGAACTAGCGCGATTGATCGCCGCCAGTCGAACGAAGTCGCGCGGTTCGTTCGTGGCATAGATCGGTAGCTCGCCGCAACGCGTTATCTAGCGTCGGGGCGTACAGTTCGACATATCGCGTTAGCGTCGGGCAGCACCGATCGCCCCTACGGCGTAGCGTCGGTTTACTGAGTTCGCCGTAACGCGTTAGCGTCGGTTCGTGCTGCCGTGGAGTTTCAATCTCAGCGAGAATCGCGGCTACTAATTAGTGGCTCACCGAGAATCCCCAGGAGACGCCGGGACGCGGCGCGTGATAGTGATGGGGATGATGGTAGTAAGCGGGACGCGGTCGGTAGTAGACTGGCGGCGGCGCGACATAGTGGTATTGTTCGACAACGACCGGCTGTGGAGCGGCGACCGGGACCGCCGGGGCGGGCGCGCCATTTGCGTATTCTTGCATCGCCGCAATCACATGGTCGTTCACGCCCTGGCGGTGCATCGCGATGACATCTTGCACGGTGGGTGCTTGTTGCACGCCGTTTTGACGCATCTGATTGATGATCACGTCCGGGCTGACTCCACTTTGTGTCATCGAGATCACGTCGTACATCGAGATCGCGCGAGCCATCTGCTGGCGATAGAGCTGTTGCTGGTAAACCTGTCGCGAACGGAGTTGCTGATTGCGTTGATCTGTCGAGTTGCCGATGACTGCACCGGTCGCGACGCCAACGGCTGAACCGATCAACGCTCCCGCCGCCGTCTCCTTGTTGTGCTTACCAATGCCGGCACCAAGCAGACCACCGGCAATACCGCCGATCACGGCGCCTCGCTCGGTATTTTGCTGAGCCGCCGCGTACCGAGGAACAATG
>JAGQPK010000383.1 GCA_020426755.1 Planctomycetales bacterium | reverse complement strand
TGTTCTGAGGCAAACCTGTTTGCGGGCTCATGCCCATCGAGATCCCGACACTTTGTCCATTGCGAATCGCACACAGGCTGCTGGAGCCGCCCAGATGACAGGAAATAACCCGCAGGTCCGTGCGTCCCAGCACTTCGGCCACGCGACCGGCAATGTAGCGGTGGCTGGCACCGTGAAAGCCAAAACGCATGACGTGATAGTCGTCGGACCAGGCCTTCGGAATGGCGTAGTACCGTTGTCGCGCCGGAACCGTCTGGTGAAAACCCGTTTCAAAGGCAGCCACCAACGGAATCTCGGGCAACTGTGCCGCTAACAACCGCATCGCCGCAATGTACGGCGGGTTGTGTGCGGGGGCGACAGCGTTCATCTCTTCCATCGCTGACAACACGTCGTCAGTCACTAGCTGCACACCGCTGATCCGGCCGCCATGCACGGCTTTAAAACCGATGGCGACAACTTCGGCGGCGCTCTGCAAACAACCGAACTCCGGATCGGTCAGTTGATTCAGGCACTGGCGTACCGCGACCGCATGATCGGGCACCTCCGTGGTCAGTTCGCGTCGTTGGCCGCCGATCTCCACAAAACAGGCACTGGCCGGTGAACCGATACGTTCGACGCCGCCGCGCGCCAACTGACGCTCGTCCTGCATATCGAACAGGCGATACTTGAAGCTCGTTGAGCCCAAATTCGCAACCAGAACCTTCGTGGACATCAGCCATACTCCCTTCGAATAAAACAACGTGAACCGGCGCAACCCTGCCGGCGTGACGAGTGAAAACCGCGCCTCGCTGGATCGGCGTGGGTTAGCTCAGGTAAGCTTCCACGAGACCTTCGGCCGGGCGAGGAATCACGTGGCTGCCGGTCAATTCGCCGACTTGTGAGGCGGCTTGTGCGCCTGCTTCGACAGCGGCTCGCACACTGCCGACGTCGCCCTTGACCACGGTGGTAACGAGGCCGCCGCCGATCGAAACACGCTTGACGATTTGCACGTTGGCCGCTTTGGCCATCGCGTCGGTCGCTTCCACCAGGCCGACCAGACCTTTGGTTTCGACGAGTCCAATTGCACTATTCATGTGAAGAATCCTTAAGTAGCTATTGATACGGTGCTTGCGTTAGAGAAGGAAGTCGTACATCGGGGGCCGCTATTCGGCGGAACCGCCTTTGACCCCGGTCGGCAACACGATGTGCAGATCTTCGTGCGGGCGCGGGATGACTTGAATGCTGACAACTTCGCCGATGCGACCGGCTGCATTGGCACCGGCATCGGTGGCTGCTTTCACGGCGGCGACGTCACCGGTGACGAAGGCGGTGACCATGCCACTGCCGACCTTGTCCCAGCCGATAAACGTCACGTTCGCCGCTTTCATCATGGCGTCGGTCGCTTCGACTAACGCGCAAAAACCCTTGGTTTCAATCATGCCCAAGGCTTCCATCGGTTTGGCTGTTTTGGCCATAGGATTACGCTCTCCAAAGAATCAAACGTTGTGGGCGAAGCAATCGCTTCGCAGGGTATTGAAGATCCGACTTAGTGGCAGTTGCAGGGAACTTGCTTCTTGAGCTCGAACTTGGTGGCCGAATCCAAGAAGCAGGCGTTGCCTTCATCGGTGTCGATGTGAACTTCCAGTTTGCTCGTGTCATCCGCACGTACGATGACGTCTTCCAACACGGTCGTGCAGCCGGGCGCTTCGATGCGAAGCTTCATCAGTTCGCCGCTCTTCACGCCGTACTTGGCCGCGTGTCGCTGGTTCATGTGCACGTGTCGTGCGGCACGAATCACACCTTCTGATAATTCAACGACGCCCGCCGGGCCCACCAGCACGCAGCCAGGTGTGCCCGCGATGTTGCCGCTGATCCGCACCGGCGCATCAATGCCAAGCGAAATCGCATCGGTGAACGCGAGTTCCACTTGGCTGTGGGGACGCGTCGGACCCAGGACACGCACATTCGGCAGCATGCGACGTCGTGGACCGACCAACATCACCGTTTGTTCGGCCGCGTAGTAGCCGTCTTGATAAAGCGGCTTCATCGGCTTTAACTTCGCGCCCGGACCAAACAAGATTTCGACGTGTTCGTCCGTCAGGTGGCAGTGCCGCGCCGAAATGCTGACCACCAGCTCGTCGCCGGACGCTCCATTGGGCGCTGAGCCGGACGGCGCGCCGCCTTGAGCCAAGACAATTTGCCGGACGATCTGTTCCACCGTGGCGCGATCGATTGCCGTGCCTGAGATCATTTTCGTGGTTCCTCGCTTGGCGTCACTCTTGCGCTGGCAATGCGTAGGTTGACGCCGGATGACAAAAGTTTGTCACGCCATGAGTCGCTGATTTCCGAGTCGACTATGAGCGTGTCGATTTCCGTTAGTTCACACATCAAGGCCAGGCTCTGATGCCCGAACTTCGTGCTGTCGGCCAACACGATCACTTCGTCCGCGGCGCGAATCATGGCTTGTTCCGTTTCGACCAGTAGCAGGTTGCTGTTGAAACATCCCCGCTCGCTGATGCCCGCGACGCTCAGGAAGGCCCGCCGCACGCTCAGTTCGGTCAACATTTGATTGGCATACGGTCCTAGGCATACGCCCGTCCGCTGGTGCACATATCCGCCAATCAGCACCAGGTCGTGGTTGGCCACCGACGTGAATAAGGTGGCGACGGGCAGCGAGTTCGTGACGATCTGCAGGCTGCGCGGGACCAACCGCTGTGCCAACTCGTACGTCGTACTGCCGCCGTCCAGCAGGATCGTGTCACCGTCCTGTACGAGCTCTGCCGCACAAGCCGCGATCTGCTTCTTCTTCTCCCACTCAAACCGCTGTCGCTGTTCGAAATGAGGCAGCTTGGGTGACGGTCCCGTGTAGAACACGCCCCCATGAGTCCGCTTCGCTTCGCCCGTGTCTTCCAATGAGTCCAGGTCGCGGCGAATCGTGGAGGGAGAAACCTCCATCGCTGCCGCCAAGGCCTCAAGCGATGCGAAACCCTGCTGGCGCACGATTTCCAACAATCGCGCCCGACGCTCTTCAGTTGGCAGGGAAGACAACGCTCAGGCTCCACACGAACTCGTGTAACTTGCCTATTTCCTCGTGACGGCGCAATTATGCGCATGTGTCTGCTAGAAATCAATCATTGGCAAGCGTGATTGTGAAAATAAGTGCGCAAAAGTAATCAGGCTTTGGAGTGAACTTGTCGCGCGGCCTGCCATGGCCAGAGATCGATGCGTCCGTTATCAATGAGCGACATGGAAGCTCAAACTCGACGCACTCGACCCATCCTGAGAATGTCAAAGATGATCGGCGCTTCTGCGCCGCCGCTCGACTCGCGTTGGAAAGTGAGAACCTGCGCAGGTCAGCGCGATCTTGCCGTGTGGTTACAGATCATGAACAGCGTCTTTCCGCGCCCGAACGGCACTCGCGCATGGGACGAACGGGATGCGCGACGCGAGCTGGGATTGGATGGCAATCGCGCACCCCGCGAATGTGGCTTTGTCATTAGTGCGGACGGATGCGACGAACCGCAAGGGCAAATTACGGTTCACCGCTCCCAGCTCGTGGCCACTCCGGCCAGTGACAGACGCCCCGCGCTTGAAAATCGTCTGGGTGACAGGCACTCACCACTTTGGCACCCCGCACGGAGTGACGAGCCAACACAGAGTGAAACACAGAGTGACGAAACAAAGAGTGACAGACACTCACAGGCTTACGTGTCGAGTGCGGGGACCGCGGGCATGGGAATTAAGGCGGCTGCGGGGGTGAGCTGCCACATTGCGTGGCTCGGCGTGCTCCCGGACGCGCGGCGGCGGGGGGCCGCGCGAGCGCTTTTGGGCTGGGCTGAACGTCGAGCACTTGAGCTTGGCGCAGGAGAGATCGCCGCGGAAACGCTGGCGAGTTGGCCCGTCGCAGTGGCATTTTATCGGGGCTGCGGCTACTCCTGATCCCGCGTCGCGTCGCCGCACCTCCAAACAAAACTTTGGAGTGCGATCCCGCAGCTATTGCTGTTCGCGCGAATTCGGAGCGCCCAGCATCATTGGTATGTGTTCCGGGGCAACGCTCCAGCCGATTGCCTAGCCCATTCCCTCTAGCCGTTGGCTCGATCGTTGCACGTCTGGTACCATCGGCGCTCGACACGGCGCCACCGTGTCGCGATTTGATCATGTGAATAGCGGAGCCAAATGGCGGCCCGTACGATACGGAGAACGCAATGCGAGCACTGGTCACGGGTGCGGGGGGCTTCCTGGGCCGTTACATCGTCGAGCAACTCGTGGCGCGTGGCGACCATGTACGAGCGTTTTCGCGGCGGGAGTATCCTGAGTTGACGGCCTTGGGCGTTGAGCCGGCGGTGGGTGACATTCGCGACGCGGCCGCAGTCGGCCGTGCTTGCGCTGGGCGAGAAATCGTGTTCCATACGGCCGCTATCGCGGGCATCTTCGGACCGTGGGAGGAATTCTACGGCATCAACACGTTGGGTACTCAGCACGTTCTGTCCGGTTGCCGGGCGGCTGGAATCGGGCGGCTTGTGTTTACGAGCAGTCCCAGCGTGACCTTCGACGGTACCGATCAATGTGACGTTGATGAGTCGGCACCTTATCCGAAACGCTGGCTCTGTCATTATCCCCACACGAAGGCACTGGCGGAGCAGGCAGTACTAGCGGCGAATGGCCGTGACGGAATGCAGACATGCGCGCTTCGACCGCATCTGATCTGGGGACCGCGTGATCCGCATCTCGTGCCCCGTTTGCTGCAGCGGGCGCGGTCGGGGCAGTTGCGTCGGGTTGGCGATGGAACGAACCTGATCGACATGGTGTACGTCGAAAACGCGGCGGAAGCTCACTTGCTGGCCGCCGATGCGTTGCGTCCGGGAAGTCCCGTGGGGGGAAGGGCTTACTTTATCAGCCAGGGCGAACCGGTGAATTGCTGGGATTGGATCAACGAACTGCTGCAGCTCGCCGGACTCGCACCGGTGCAACGCAGCATCAGCACCAGCGCCGCTTGGCGCGTGGGCGCAGTGCTCGAGCTCGCCCACAAAGTCCTGCGGCGGCCTGGCGAACCGCGTATGACTCGATTTCTGGCTGCTCAATTGGGCCGTTCGCACTACTTTAATGTCCAGAGAGCACGCGACGACTTCGGCTACGTTGCTCGGATTTCGGCCGACGAGGGGATGCGGCGTCTTGCCAATTCGTGGGCGACTGGGTAGGTTCAGGAATTTGTGTGAGTGGCAAGGATCGCAGTTATGATCGCGTCGACGGCGCCGGGAGATCTCTCGGACGATCAACGGATCGTCATCACGGGAATCGGACTGACCGCTCCCAACGGCAATGACTTGGCGACTTTTCGCGCCGGCTTGTTGGCGGGACGTAGCGGTGTGCGCCCCTACGAAATCCGCTACGTCGGGGAAACGCTCGCAGGTGTTTGCGACTTCGAAGTCTCACGCTATCAATCGCGGAAAGATGCGCGGCGCGGCACTCGAGCCGGCCAAGTCGGAATCTACTCGTGCCGAGAAGCGATCAAGGATAGTGGTCTTGACTGGGAGAACATTGACAAGTCCTTGGTAGGTATCTACCTGGGGGTGACCGAACACGGGAACGTCGAGACTGAGAACGAGATTTTCGAATTGAAGGGCTACGAGTACGACACGTCGTTCTGGTCGCAC
>JAGQPK010000382.1 GCA_020426755.1 Planctomycetales bacterium | reverse complement strand
CAGGATCAACCTGGTTAGTGCGACCCCCGGCTGCCGACTCGTAGCTGACTTCAACCATGCACGGCCAGTATTTACGTGTGAGCGTATTACTTGCGAGTTTCTTGGAGGTGGGACGGATCACTGAGCTGGCTCCAGGGCGGCAGCGACTCGGCGATACGTCGCTCGACCTCGGTGAAACTCGGTGTACTTGAAAAACTGTGGTCGGTCGCAGTTTCCTTCGTCGCTTCATTTCGTTCGTTGCGTGGGACAACATTCGGACTCGAGGATTGTCGTTCACGTTGCTTGATGCCCGTGACGCCCACCTTGTTAACGTCCGTCATTGAGCTCTGGAGAACTCCCTCGATCTGGTGCACTTCGACTTCGCCAATGATCTCGCCGACGATATGAATCTGATTGGCGTTGGTGTTGAGTACCAACAGACGCGGATACGCCTTCACTTCCAGCTTATCAGCTAATTTCCTTGCCCCTTCATCGTAGTTTGGACGGCAAACAGAGAGCACGCAATGTTCCGCGAAGCGGCTCAGTTGAGGATCCTTCAATTTGCGTTCCATGCGTTGAGCAAAGCCGTTGTCGTCGTTCGTCAACAGCACGAGCGTGTACTTGTTCTGCTGAAGCGCCGCCATGTAGGCATCGAGCATGTGATCGCGAAAACGTTCTGAGTCCATCACTGGGACCGCGCCGGCATTCGCGGCGGAGTCACGTTTTGCATGCTCACTGGAATGCGACTCTGGAGACTCTTCCGCGTATTGGCCGACGTTGCCAATCGGCTGGGCAAGTGCCGTTCTCAGTGTCCGTTCCAAGAATTCCAGTTCACACTCACCCACGATTTCAGCCATCACCTCGATCTTTTCTCGATGCGTCTTGATTACGAACAGTGACGGATAGGCAGTGACCTTCAATGCCGCCTGCAACTCGCTGCACGACGAATCCAATTCAGGATCACACAAGCACATGATGACTTGATCGGCAAACTCCGCCAAACGTGGGCTCTTGAGTTTCTCCATCATATTTTGAGCGAAAGGATTCAGGTGGTGCGACTTCGAGAACAAAACCAACGTGAACTTCTTTTCCTGCAGCGCACGGACGTACGCTTTGACGACTTGATTGCGATAGGTTTCGGTATCGATCGGTCTTTGTTGTACCGTTGTGATTGCGATGGCCGACTTGCTGGCAATCGGTGGCTCATTCGCAGCGGAAATCGCCAGGAGCACGAAAACGGTGGGGAACGAGAGAACTGTGGAAACGCGGTTTTTCATAGCTATCCTCATTTCGCTTGTGAGATGACAGGCACCAAGACGATTGCTTGGGTTCTGCTTATAGAGCGGAGAGGAGCGTCTCTTGGGGGAGCAGGAAGCGAGGAAAAGTAGCGCTCTGCAGAATTCATGGATAATCGCATTGGAAATCGCTTGGAGCGAATTCTGCAACAGGGTCTGCGAATTCACGAAATTGAACGGATTTCCCTTCAGTTATTACTCCCCAAGAACAGTTCTGGGTTTTTCGATATAGCCAACTGCCCTGCTCACGGACCACCAACCCCACGGACCGCCCAAACGTGGACGTCACCATCAACGCCCAAAGCGACATGGCTCGAGGAATGGCTCCAGTCGACCATCATCTCTGTCGATGTGGCGAGTTCGTCGGCGAATTGCCGAAAACTGTAGACGACCGAACCACTTTCAATATCACGGATTCTTGGCGGGAAACCTTTCTCCAGCACCAAATCACCTTGGGGGCTAATGGCAAGGCCTGTTACGGAGTTCCAAACCGAAGCACCAACCGCTGATTCGGTTGTCCACAACTCTAGTCCAGTGGAACAATCAACCAAGGTCGTGAACTCACTGCTGGTGTACTTTCCCTTACAAGCGTAGGCCAAGTGTTTTCCGTTAGAACCCAGCACCAGTGCTGTCAGTTCCTTCGTCACTTTCGAGACGTGGCACACCTGCTCACCGCTCGCGACGTTCCAAACGCGGATGACGGCCGTTTTTTTGGTCCCATCAACGTCTTGGGTGTCACCCATGGCGACGTGAGTAGAGTCTGGAGACACGGTAGCCAGTTGGCCGGGGTCAGGGAACTTGAAGAGGGATTCGACCGCAGCGGTTTCCATGTCGACCGAAAAGAGTTCTTGGAGAGTAACGAACAGTAGTCGCTTACCATCGGACGAGTACCGAAACTCTCTAACCCGCTGCGCAGGCTCAGCGACGTCAAAGTAATCTTCGCCTTCCCGCTGTCGTATCGCTGCGGCCTCGGTTTCGATTGAAAGAACTTCTTCTCCCAGGCGTACCAGCGACCATACCTTTACGACTCCATTGGCAAAGCAGACAGCCAACTCCGTGCCATCTGGCCTGAACGCGATTCGATTCGCCTTTAAAGGCCAATCGTTATTTGGCATATAGTGCTTTCCGGCCGGGTCGTAAAATCGAATATTGTTTCCGCGCAACGCTTCAGGCGGCTCTTGCTTGAATGCCAGTTCGCATGTCTGCGTGTCCCAAACGGTGATCACGCCACGTTGGCTGCCCGCCAGATAACGCCCCCCGGGGCCCAGGCGCATGTCTTCAAGCTTGGGTCGTTCGCCAACTTCAATGACGGCTTCTCGATAAGTCGGCCGCAGCGTGCCTGCGAGCAGCAGACACCCGGCAAGACCCGCCAAGAGATACACAAGACTTATCTTGCCGCGGGTATGGATGCCTTGAACCGCAAGCCCACCAGCTACTACCTCGTGGACGCCGATCGCAATCGGGATCGCAAACCAAACAGCCCTTAACCAGCCATACTCGCTGGCCGGAAGCAATCCGATCGTCAAGTCCTCGGTCCGGAAGCCCAAGAAGAATAGAATAGCGAGGAGGAGGCCGACGAGGATACGAATCAACCCAAGCCATTTCGAAGGCCGCTCACTCCGGGAGTCGACCGCTACCGCCTCGGCATAGAACCCGATGCCGAACAGCAGCATCACGCCGACACACAGCGATACGCCGATGATGAGCGCCAGGACCGGCTCAGCTCGACGGAGCAGTCTGAGCGAGAACCCGGCGGCCACAATGATCACCAGACCCAAAAGTCGGAAGACCGTCAGGGCGAGGTGCGCCCATAAGGGTAGGCCTTGCTTGGAGGAATGATTCTTAGTCATTTCGATTTGCACACCGGGAGGAAACTGGAGTAGGAGTCGCGATTCCTTGTCGGACGCGAGATTGCACGGCAAGCGACACACTAACGAGTCGCTTCGTCGTCTCGTTCAGGCAGCGATTCGATCCACCGTCGTAGACTCAGCACAGCAATGTCACGCAGGCCCCAATCGGGATGAATCGCCACCTGTCCCCGTTCATCGTGCTGAAATTTTCCGCTCTCGGAGTAGGTAACAATCTTTTCGCAACGAAGTTCAAACTCGCAAACGAGCTTGGATTCTGGCCACGAGACCAGGCGCCCACGCACCTGGGCACTGCCCGTAATCCAACGCTTGTCGTCCTGCGGAGGGTCCGGTTCGGTGGTCACGTCGGTAATGACGAAGACGCTCAGTTGCTCATCGGCGAGGCTGCCCCGCATGTTGTCGGGTAGTCGATTGGCTTCTGAGCACATGAACCGCTGATGGACGACGTCCCAGACGATGGCTTTCTTCATTCGCATGGGTGCCGCGGCGTCTTGTGCGTACTCGAATTCATCCATCCCCTTGTTTACGATCGTTAGTTGCTCTGGCGATTCTTGTTTGTCGCCGCTCACGGCCAAAGCGTCAGCAATGGCGTCTGGAGCACCTGTTGCCGCTAGTCCCTGGACGAAGGCGCTAACGGCAAAATCGCTCCAGCCCGTAATGCCTGACAGCTTCGTGGCGGCTCCATCGTGGAATTGACGAATCGAGATATGAGCCGGCGGTGGATCACCTTCTAAGCGAACAATCCCAATCGGCTGTTTGCTCGGCCAGCGGATAATCGCCAAGTCGATGTCAGCGCGGAATCCGACTGTCGCCATAGGGTCATCCTTATTCTCGCTGTTGTAAAGACTCGTCGCCGTCTTGTGCTCTTCGGCGATGACGAACAATGTTAATTCGGAGGATTCAGGGCCCGCTCGCATCGCTAGGGGCAACTGGTCATTCGCCTTACTGATCCCCTGGGCGTCGAGATCAAGGATCAACGCGCCTCCACTAAGTGTCGCGCGCTGGGCGGGCGCTCCGAGTTCTCGACACGCTTGCACCAAGGGCGGAGAAGCCTGCAACAGCTCCTCGACCCACAGCTCTGCTTTCGTCGCGACGTAACCGTCCTCCAGCCACGCCTGGATCTGATCGTCGACCGATTTAACAAGCAAACGCCGAGCCTCTTCTTCAAACCGGCCAGGCACTGCGTAGATTGAGACGCCGCTTTGATCGATACGGTGACGCTTGGCGGCGATCAGAGATTCCTTGTCTAGTTCAAAGAGAAACGTGTCGAACTCGGCGTACCCGGGTTGTAGCCTCTTGTGGCCATCATCAGTCGCCTCTTGCCATCTGACAAATCGAACAAGAATCATGTATTGGATATTCTGCAGATGACTGGTCCCCTGTTCGACATCGAAACTGTACATGCCGTCCCTGTCAACTGCGATCGCGTCAGCGGGACGCCAGTCGTACATCGCCAAAACGTTGTGTTTTGCGCCGCGGACGCCGATAGCAACGCGGTCAGCCGGCAAGCGAAAGTCGATGGCGTGCTGCGGATCGTTAATCGACTGCAGCGAGAGCACCATCGTGTTCGCGAGGCTCGCTGTCACACCGCTTTCCGATAGAGCCTTGCGTTCCTTGAACTCACCGTTCTCAGGAAGCTGCTTCGATAAGCGATCAGCAGCTTCAAAGGTTTGCGCAATAAGCGTGCGATACCGCCGCGCAAGGACTTTCTCTTTCGAAAAGAAGGCCTCCCAGACGCCCATCCCTACGACGAGCACGACGACCGAACCAAGGAGACAGCCAGCGAACTTCATTTGCTGAAGCGCTGCGCGCCTTTGGAGATTGACGCTCGCGGCATTTCTGGTGGCGCTGAACTTATCGTCGATGTTCGTTGCTGGCACGTCGCGTGCCTGGGCCCGCGTCGCGACGAGTGGTTTCTGCCCCTTAGCCGCATCGTCCGCAGGCGCAAGGTTGTTGCTGGCCGGCTGATCGCGATCCTCAGCCAATTTGGTGCCACACGAGGGGCACGTGCCCTGGGGGCTGGGCATGACGCGCAACCGACAACGACTACAGGTCATAATGTCCACGTTTTGTGCTCCTTGGGCGATGGTGAGGAGTTAATGCGTGACCGAGCAATCGACATCGTTTTACGCCCAACATTATGCTCTGTCTGCAGGGCCGAGTCGATTTGATTTCCACTGGACTTCGCGGAGTGACGGAACTTTGACGCTCGAGCCGATGGCTCGGCCTCTCTCTCCCAAGCGGTCCAAGTCTGGCGCTGGGGGGAAAGTCGTTGAGATTAGATTGCAAGACTCGCGATATTGGCTCTCTCGACTGTGTGACAACTCAATTTCGGCCGGTTCAAGGGTCTTGCTCGACTTGCATCCCCATTGGCCGTTCTCGCACGCTTTACCTACGAATGTACTCTCGTGCACACGCAAAAAGGTCGATTCATGAAGCTTGCTATGCTAGTCGCCGTCGCACATTTCGTATTTCTCGCCTGCGCATGCGCAGAGCCCGTCCC
>JAGQPK010000381.1 GCA_020426755.1 Planctomycetales bacterium | reverse complement strand
CAAGCGACTTGTGGTACTCGAGCAAGACAATGGCCGCTTCGTTAACTACGTCCCACTCGACTTCACCGGCGACGGCTGCGACAGCGTCAACGGCCTGAGCGTCGGTGACGAGATTGAAGTGTCATACCGATTGAGCGGCCGCAAGTGGCAACGTGATCCGCAAAGCGAAGTGAAGTTCTTTCTGAACGCCGAAGCGACCAGCTTCAAGAAGCTCGGCGGCAAAAGCAATGCCGACGTCGACGACATTAACGACGCCTTCGCCGAAGCTGCATTCGACGATGATGTGCCGTTTTAGAATTCGATTGAGGAATGATGATTTTGGATTGCTGATTTTGGAAGGTAGTATCGCGACGGACCAAACGCGACTCTTCCGAATTTCAACATTCAAAGATCCGAAGTCAGCACTGAAAAATCAAAGAACTAAAGCGGTCCTTCTTGCCGTGGTCCACCACCGCGGCGGCGCCCGTTCTGGTTGGCGAGAAACTCGATCAGGTCACGCAACTCCGCTTTGCTTAGATGAGTCATCAGGTCGGCGGGCATCGCAGACTTACTCGAGGCCCGTTCGTCGATGTCGCTCTTGGCAATCGTATGTAGCTTGAACTCAGCATCGATCAGCGTGATTTCTTCGTCGGACTCACTTTTGATCAGACCGACGTGCGTCCGTCCGTCGGTATCAATGATCAGCGCCGACTCAAAACCTTTGGCGATTGTCTTGTTAGGATCGACGATCGCTTCTAGCAAGTAATCACGTTGCTTGTCGGCGCCGATGCGTGTCAGTTCTGGGCCAACTTCGCCGCCTTGTCGAAAGATGCGGTGGCAGCGAACACAAGAGACGGCGGTTTTCTCTAGGAAGATCGTACGCCCACGTGCAGCATTGCCACCTTCCAGTGTTTCCCGATACTGATCTGTCATTGAGTCCGGGTCGCGTGTGGCTTCGTAGGCGGCGACGAGCTGCTTGATCTGCGGCGACTCGCGATCGGCTGCTGCCGCCAGTGTCTCTAAGTGAACCGTGCGTGGAAGTTCATTTTGCTGAAGCTGTTCCAGCAAACGTGTGATGGCCTGGTCGGCGGCGGGAGCCTGAATCTTGCCGAGCGCCGTAATGGCTGCTTGCCTTGCCAAGGTCTCGCCCTCTTGGCTGGCCTGAGTCAACACGGGCAAAGCAGCCGTCGCATCGAGGCGTCCGAACTGTTCGAGCGCCGCGGCGCGGACTTCGCTGCGGTCGTCGGTCAGAAATCGCTCGACGAATGCCGTGCTCTCAACTGACAACATGTCGGCATATGCACGGAGAGCATCGGCCCGTTGCGTCGCCGCTACAGTCTTGTCTTCCACCAGTTTCGCCAACACGGGAGCACCTTCGGCGATTCCCGACTGTGCGGCAGCTCGGCCGGCAATCAAACGGAACTCGCCCGGCGCGTCGGCCAGTTGACCGATGACCGGTCGCAAGGCGGCGGCAGCGTTCGCAGCATCTCGCGCGGCAATCGGCCGCCACATTCCCAGCACGCGATCGCGTGGGGATGGCGACGCCCATTGACCGAGCATCGTGAGCGCTTCCAGACGCAACACTTCTGGCCGTGATTCGTCAGTCGCATATCTGGCGAGGCGTTTCGCGTGGTCTGGCCCGCCCAAACGATAGTTGGCATTCAACGCGCGGCGTTGAGTCTCCTCGTCCAACCTGTCCGCCACATCCAATCGCTGAGCTAGCGCATCGAGCGCAGCAGGAATTGGCGCGTCATGGATCGCTCGCGCGGATTCGGCGACAACAAACGGTTGCTCATCATCCAAAAACTTGGCGACCTCCGGCGACCCTAAGCGCCGTAAAGCAACCACGGCAGCAATTCGCAGGGCAGTCGAATCGTG
Organism: Planctomycetales bacterium; assembly: GCA_020426755.1. GTDB lineage: Bacteria > Planctomycetota > Planctomycetia > Pirellulales > Pirellulaceae > JAGQPK01. The sequence continues at coordinate 3,789 of JAGQPK010000381.1, read as the reverse complement.
TGCCGCAAGTTCACTCAGTTGTGCGGGAGTCGCAATGCGGCTTAGTGCCAACGCGCCAGCATGTCGCAGAACGGGATCGTGATTGTCGTTATCAATGACTAACTTCGTTACGTCCGCCAACGAGGCATGGTCATGTAGTTTGCCCAGCGTCAAGGCTGCAAAGTAGCGCACGCGCGCATTGGTGTCACCGAGCGTCCGGCGCAGCGCGGCACGCGCCTCGTCGTCTAGGACCACGGTTGGCAGTTCGCATAACAAATCCGCCGCCCGCGCTCGCACTTCTGCATCTTCATCAGACAGTTCAGCCAACCACAGTGACCGAATAGCGCTGACGAGCTGCTGTCGCTCGGAGCCCTCCGCGCGGCGAAGTCGGTGCGCCAAGCCCCAATTTGCATGCAGCCGCGCCAGTTGAGACGGTGACTGTCGGGCGACACGAAACAGCTGCTCAGTGCTGCCCGCTTCGACCAATTTCAACTGAGCCTGCAGGCGCACGCGCTGGTCGGCGTGCGCGAGCAGGGCGGCGAGTTCGTTCGCGTCGAGTCCCTTGAATTGGCTAGCGAGAAGTTGCTGCACCTGCTTGACTTCGGCCGAATCGCCGTGCGTCTTCGAGCGAAACCGATAGACGCGTCCCTTCCCCTCCCCCGTCCAACCGTTCACCCAGTCAGAGATGTACATGAAGCCGTCGGGCCCAAATTCCACATCGGTGGCCAGCATGCCCCAAATCGGCTGCTCAGCGTCCACCAGCTTAAAAAAGGCACCGTCAGGATCGGCCCGGAACGAACGCACCCCGCTCTGTCCCGCCATGCCGCGAAAATCCACCAGAAAGAATCGCCCGCGATACTCGGGGCCAAACCCCGTGCCTGGATAGTAATCGAGTCCCGAGGGGCCGTCCGCGATGTTTGTCACTGGCGGCACGATGTACGCGGGCTGCTCGGCATGAAACGGCTTCCACAGTGATTCCCGATTAAATGGACCACGGTCCGGCAGATATTGATACGCCATCCGCCAACCTGAGTCGCCATCTTGGACCACATATACCCAGCGAGCCTGATCGCCGCTGTCTGAGTTGTTGTCGCCGGTGAACAGGTTGCCGTGATCATCAAACACCAGTTCTTGCGGGTTACGCAGCCCGGTGGCAAAGATTTCGAGATTCGATCCGTCAAATTCACAGCGAAATACTGAGCCCGACTCAACGTTAACCAACGAGCCATGGGGCGTCTCGACGTTCGCGCCGCGGTCTCCGATACTGAAGTAAAGGCGTCCGTCGAGTCCGATTCGCAGGCCGTGCAAATCATGTCCACGAAAGGCGACGCGTACTCCGAAACCGGAATGGAGGACTTCACGCTGATCGGCCCGGCGATCTCCATCCGTGTCACGCAATCGCCATAGGTTTGGAATGCAAGTGTAGTAGACGTCGCCGTTGTGTTCGAGCAATCCCGCGCCAGTGCCTTCGACTAGATCATTGAAGTGGTCCGCGAACACAGTTGACTCTTCGGCCCGACCATCCCCGTCGGTATCGATCACTAAACGAATCCGGTCGTCTTGTTCCATATACTTGGACGCGTCAGGCCCTAAGTGCTTCAGGTGGTAAGCACGCCGATCTTCGACCGTCTGGGCCGCAAGGTCATCGTCGAGCCACGCGCTGTCGTGCCCCCGATTATCGGTCACGCCATTGTCCTGACGATAAGATTCGCAAACGTACAGATGACCTTGCGCGTTCACATGGAAAGCGACGATGTTGGCCACCTCAGGTTCGGCGGCGAATAGCGACCCGACCAGGTCCGAGGCGACCTTGAAAGCCTCCAGTTCAGCCTCCGCATCTGGCGAAGCGTCTGCAACCTTCGGCGGCAGCGGATCCGGCACCTGGGCGCACGCCAGCGACACCCACCCGAAAAGTAAACACAGCGCGGCAAAAGTATGCGCGGCCTTGGAGATGATGATGCAACAGCGGACGAATAACAGCATGGACGGACTCTTATTTAATTTTGAATGTTGAATATTGAATTCTGAATATTGAAGTGAAAACGTCGGCGAACAGCTTATCGTTCCCCAGCATCAGGACGAACCGAAGCACACCCCGTCCACCGCATCGACAGTTCACTAACGTGTTGCGGCGAATTCGTTCAACATTCAACATTCAACATTCGATATTCACTGTTCTTCTTTGACAAGCAGTTTCTCGGCGGACTCACGTCCTAGCGTGGTCGTCCCTTGAGTCGTTTGCACGGTGACGATCCCCACATCGGCTCGATTCGTAACGACTTGTCCTTCAGCGCCCAACGACAAGCCGACCTCATCGAGGTACCGCAGGAACGGTGGGGCCTGATCGAGCACGCGGACCAGGCGAAATCGAGCGCCATCCTGACATTGAAAAAGTGACACATAGCTGGCAGTCGGGAGTGTACCGTCGGCCTGAGGAATCGGATCACCATGAGGATCGGCGGTGGGGTAACCGAGGTAGGCATCAATGCGGTCAACTAGCAGATCACTAACGGCGTGCTCCATGTTCTCCGCCTCTTCATGCACCTCGTCCCAGCTTAAGCTCAGCGTTTGCACGAGGAACAATTCGATCAGGCGATGGCGACGCAGGACGCGACGGGCCAGTGCTCGACCGGATTCCGACAGCAACACGCCTTCGTAAGGAGTGTAGGAAACCATGCCGGTTTCGCCCAGCGTCTTCAGCATGCTGGTGACCGTTCCCGGCGATACGCGCAGCGCCTGAGCGATCTGCCCGGTCGCTGCGGGATTGCCGCCATCACGAGCACACAGCTCGTGAATCGTCTTGACATAGTTTTCGATTGTCAGCGTCGCCACTCGGCGTCTTCCCTACGGTGCCACGTCTTCGAATTCGATGCGGCTCTGTGATACCAGTGCATCATCTTCGACGAAGGCGTTACCGCTGGCCAGTTTCACGCAGGCAATCACATCGAGCACCGTGTGGACGTGCGCGGCGAGTTCTTTGTCGACGGCGCCATCTTGTTCGGCAATTTGAAAGCCGTAGCGGACCCAAGGTCGCACGACCTCAATGAATCGATCGGTGTGGAATTGCCACATGGCCGCCAAGGGACGGTCTGCGGCTGCTTCGTTGACACCTGCATACTGCAGTGGCGTTTGCTTCATCAGACGCTGCGTTGCGAGTGGAACCAGCGAGCACACGAAAGTCGATTGCGATAGTCCCACGTTCGGTGCGAGCGACGGATCGAGCCCAATGAAGGGCGGCACCATATAATAGTAGACAGCGCCATCGGTGCCGAAATCGCGTTTTTTAGGTTCCGGCAATGTATAGGGCGGAACCTTCTCTGGCGCCAATTCGCTAATCGCCGTCACCGTGTCCTGCAGAATCGAAAAGTATTCGACACCGGCGGCCTGCACCTTGGCGGCATCCGCAACGCCGCAGACAAATGAGAGTTCTGGCAAGGGAAGTTTAGTTTCCGACTTCGGCATCGACATGTGCCACTGACGGCTTTCGAGCTGCGCATCAAACACAATCGCATGTTGGTTGTCGGCGAAGCCTGGAGCCAATAACTCCTTGTTTGCGGTGTTGGCACGCGCGAGCAGCGGAAGCAGTTTCTCTTTGGCCTTGCCGTAGAATTCGGCTTGCGCCGGATTCAAAAACGTTGTCGCCAAGCGATCGACGTAACCGACCAGCTTGCCGGACCACAATTGCATGAACGCCTGCTCTTCGGCCGAGGGACGCTTGCGTGTGACATAGAAACCGATCGGGTTTCCGCCGACGTGTTGCGTTAATGTCAGCGGCTGCGAACTATCAATCGTTTTGTGATCGGCCCAATT
>JAGQPK010000380.1 GCA_020426755.1 Planctomycetales bacterium | reverse complement strand
CCCGGTCGCTTGGCCGCGATGTTGAAATGGCGCTAGGCCCGACCGCATCGACAACTCATTGATGCCGAGCGGAACCACTCCAAGAAACAGTCCCCAGAACACCACGACTTGCCCAAACGTCCAGATGAAGGCGCTCTGTTTCGACAACGAAACCGCGCGAATCGTTGCAGGTGTCTGGTCGCCGTAACCATAGATGCTCGCCATGGCAAGCGACAACGCAGACATGCCAGCCATCATCGCCGTGGCGATCCACGCCTCGCCCGTACGCAGGCTGGTCGCCAAGCAATACAACGTTGGATACCACGCTGCCGCCGAGACCGCCCAAACCGCCGTCGACGACCAGAGGCGCCGCGTCGCGACTGCATAACACGACAGCAATGACCCTCCCACCAGCAACACGACGTCCGCCAGCCAAAAGTCGAAAAGCGTTTCGCGCGGCGTGGCTTGCGGCAAGAACCAGCTCACTGCAGATGGATACGTGACCAGCAGTAGCCACCACATCGCCACCAGCATGGCTTGATTAAAGAAATAGACGGCGACGATGCTTTTTGCTTGGTTCACGCGAAATGAACCGCAACGATGGCATCGGCACAACCAAAGTGCGGTTCATTTTCTGCGTAAAGTGGTCTCTCCTACGCGTCACATCGTACCAACGGTCGAAACAACTGATTGCCCCATTCCATTAGCGCGATTTGCGTAAACGCTTCCACACCTCGCGGCCACTTTGCGGATCAAGGCGGACGAGCTGGTGTCGGCGGATATCAAACGTCGCCAGACTCCCCCTGGGTCGATTCGCATAGACGAAGGGCAAGCAGATGGCGACAACTCGAAACGGCTGCCCTGCGTCGCGCGGCAGGTAGCGTGATCGCACGGGTTCATCCACCGGCAATGTCACGCTAGAGCAGGACCAAAAGAACGACGGCAGCTCAATAACCTCACTCAATACCGCAACAAAGTCGCCTGGCTTGATGTCCTCACCAGCGATCCGCGCGGCGACGGTCGTAGAAGCATGTCTGTTAATAGTAGATTTCATGGCTTTCGCTTCACATCATTCGTTGAGACGGAGATACGTGCACAGATAGCGTAATTCACGGAGTCCGATCCGTATCGGACGCGCTAACTCAAACATTCGCAAAATGGATAATGTGCACGCATGGCTAGGTCTCACTAACAATGGAGGAACAGCCGCGGACTGAATTGCCGCTGGTAGATAGGACGCAGTTGCCGATTCTAGGTTCGCCGGTAGCAGAACGTTTTGAGTAGCCAACGCGACGCGTGGGCGCAGTCAACGCATCACTTCCGGGTCGCGATTTGCCATGAACTCAGCGCAGCCAGCGTGTGGAGCGACGCGTCCGGCGAATAACTCCCGGTATGCACAGCAACCACAGCCCGTTGCATAGTTCCGGCACAGCTTGAACATTCGCCCGGGACGCCGCGCTATCCGCATAAACTCCAAGTTGAAACGCCATCACGAGGTCACCGGATGTGAATTCACGGTCCCCGTTCCAGTCACCTGTCGCCCAAGTCGAATTGAGCGCAACGGCATCTTCGTATTCGCCAGCTTGGAAGATCAAGACGAAATCGGTCGAATCGAAAGTGCCATCCAGGTTCGCGTCACCGTAGGTGGTGCGTTTGATCTTGCTCAGCCAAATCGTTTGGTCATCGCGATCGACACGGCCGTCCAAATTGAGATCCCACGAGTCATCGGCAGTGTCTGCCAGGATCGCTCGGCCAAGGACGTCCAAATCGTTCACATCAAGAAAGCCATCCTGATTGAAATCACCACGTCCATGAACGAACGCATAGCCGGTTAGCGAAACACCATTGAAGTGAACGGCTTCGGCACCGATCGAAGAATTTGTAGAACTTTCGAAGTAGATCGTGGCATCTGCCCAGGCATCCGGCAACCGCACTTGGTAGTGAAGCGTTCCGCTACGGCCAAGACTTGTCAGCGCCGTTTCGCGCAATTCCAGAATGGTGATTTGCTCGCCCTGATTCTGTAAAAAGACCCGTACAAAATCGTCGGACTCATACGATGTCGAATCGGCAGAGATCGCCACATCTAGCTCAACGTTGCTGAAATCCGTTAGGTCCAGCGAATCGAAAACTGTGGTGCCGGCAACGGAACGATGAGTTAGCCGACGCCCGTTGTCCGACGAGGTGACCGCCAATTGAGGATTCGCGCCAACTGAAGCGCTCGATGAATGAAACCCAAGGTCGGATTGGTCGGCGGTTGGCTCAAAACCAGCCGCGCCGAGCGGTGCCTCTTGCATCGTGGTCGCAACACGCGAATCAAGCGCCGGGCCGATCAGCATCAACGTACCCGCCACATCGAACTCGGTTGTGTCCCACGCGTAAATGCTGGGTAACGATGGCAGTTGCAACGAGTCGAATGCTCCTTCTCGTGTCGTCGCGGAGAAGAGTTGAAACCGATCGCCCGTACGCAGCTGGTAACTGTCCGCCAAGGCAAGCCGCACATCGCCGGCCAGCGTTAATACGTCGTTACTAACAATTGACGGGCGGGTTGTCGGACCAGAGTACTCGATTTGCCAATTGGCATGGGCTGGCATCTGCCAGGCGCCAAGTGCAACAACCTGACTATCGTGGCCCAGATGCCAGAAACCGGTTTCGTTGGGCGAACTAGCGAGGCTTTGATCGATTAAAGTCAGCTTTGCTCCTGCCTCGAGCTGTACCGCACCGAGATTCGTCAGGCTTTTAATCGTCAAGGCTGCTCCGGCTCGCGCGGCCAAGCTACTTGAATTGACCAACCCCATGGATATCACGTTGTTTGTGCCACTCGCCTCGATGTCAATCGTGGTTGGCAATTGCCATGACGGGCCATTGTACGTTAACGTTCCGCGATTGAGAAACAATACTCCCGAGCCGCGTAGTTCATTAAACGTGAACCGCGAACCGACAGAATGAATCGACGCGTTGTCGAGTGTGAGCACATCGGCACCGACATCTCTGCCCGAGCCCGACACACCGCGTGAGATGTAATCTCCACTGAGCGTTACTTCACCACGCAGCTGTCCGCTAAACCAGGCCGTTTCGCCGGCGGGTACTTCGATACGTCCACCATCAACAGTCGCCTCAATAACGTCACCGTCCTGAAGATACAGCGTCGCATTGCGGTTGTCATACTGTCCTAAGTAAGCAACTTTGCCACCGAGACGTTCAAAGTTGCCAATTATCTCTGCGGAGTACGTGCCATCCCACATGAGTCTGCCAGACGAAAGTCGGATCGTCCCTTCGTTAACCCACGAGCTCCGACCATACGGGACGTAAGTAACCGCGTCATCTTCTGCCAATTGAATGTCCACCAGTCCTCGATTGATACCCACGCTCACTCGATTGCCATCGCGCACGATCAGGGTGCCGGAGTTTTCGTATAGGTTCACGCTGCCATTTTCTGAGTTGAAGTCAACGTAGATTCCGGAATCGATCGTCCCCTGCGGCGCCTCCAGCCGCCCTGTTAACTTAATTTGTCCAACGCCACGAAGGGTCGATTGATCTGCGATGTACAGCCCCGCCGTCAGTACGGTCAAGGTTGAGTTATCCAAGGTGACGTTTGATAGATAGGTGTAGGAGTCATGCACGATATCAGTTGATAGAACGATATTGTTGAGCCTCAACTCTCCGTTGATAGGCGCCAGCATGTACTCGGCGTCCCCCGTCAACGTTCCGTTCTGAATCGTGCGAAAGATGCGATTCGTGCGAAATTCAAGCGTGCTTAGATCCAATGGACTTTCGTCGGTGAGATCGAGCACACCGTTAAAGTAGATCGAGCCCTCGGCCGTTGTATGGTCGATAACTTGCCGAATGTCGCTTGGCGTCAACCAGCCGCCCATGCTGACAACAGCTTGAGGTCCCACCGTGACCGATCCCGCGTTGACCCAACGATGAGTGGTGGGCAATTCGAACCCCAATACACCGTCGACGTGAATGTCGCCGTAATTTCCAACGCCGCTAACGAAGGTCGCTCGGGCGTTGGCGTCGACGACCACGGTACCTTCGTTGCGTCGAATCCGCACGATGCTGTTGAAGTCGAACGGTTCAACCTCTGCCGTGACGCCGACACCCAACACCGAGGCCTCCAGCACGCCACCTCGCAATTGCACACGGCCATCGCCGTTGATGGCCGAAGGATTTGCGAGATCGGTAATTAACTGCGCATTGGGCGAAAGTGAAACGACAGCGCCGTTCGCAAGTGTCAAGTCATTGGCGGTTAGGATCGCGAAGCTTGTAGAGACATCGCTCGCCAACGTCACATTGTCCAGAGTGACGAAATAAAGCCGTGTGGTTGCCTCGGCATTGGTAATTGTGGCATTTCGAATCGTCGGGTTTTCGTGGCTGCCGGCGTTGAGTTCGCCGCCGTCAATATTGATGGCCCTCGCATCAAGTAGGGAGTAGCCGTCCAACAAATAACTTCCCGCGGAAATGTTCAGCGTGTCCAACGTCAGCGAGCCGGCGTTGTGCACGAATGTCGCGCCGGCTGAACTTAAGTCCAATCGATCGATTGTCACGTCAGGCAAATCGAGAGTCACCGTGTATGAACCACCCACCTCGTCGACGATGGCATGGTACGTGCTGTCCGGCGCCGGCTGTCCATTATTCGGGACCACTGCCGGCTGCCAGCGAGTGGCGGTTGCCCAGCCACCCGAAACAGGCGAGCTCCAACGACTGACCGTCGTTTGGCTCCAGGCGACACTGACGTTTACGCTCAGTATCAGAGCGATGATGAAGGTCGCAGTTGCCTTCATGGCTACGAGTTCCAATTTAGTGAAGAGTGTCTGGCGAGCGAATGACGACCGAGCGGTCCACTTCCGATGAGACCGAGCGACGTCCGCTTGGGCACACCGCTTCCTGGCTGTCCGTTCGAAGAATTCGTATCCTGTCCGCTCGATAAGACAGTGGCATAACGATCGCACTGGTGATCGAAGAACGCCGCGCCAACTGAATGGAAGCACGCTTGCCAGAACACGCCGGTCACGATATCTCCATTGAGACCGAGCACGTGTAACGCGGCGCCCTGACCGCCTACAGGAACCGCACCGCAACCGACGACAAGAAGAACCGCGATGAGGTTTCGAAACAAGCAACGTCTCCGCGAATAGCCAAGCGCGACTTGGAGTGATTTAGCTGCCGTAGGCGTTGAAACGGTGCCAATCAGAGCGAGAGCTTGCCCCACCAACGTACGCACCCATCCCAGCTATTCTGAGGATAGGCAGGAAGTAAAAAGACGTCAATATCCTGACGCAAATTGCATCCACTAGGGCCATTGAACAGCCTTGATTATCCCACCGGATGTTGAGTTCGGTGAGCGCGCCCGAGTCGATCGTTGCCAGTGCAAATCGGCTGATCGAGGGTTGCCAACAAACCGTCAACTGCTTGCTGCCCGGCTTGAATACAGGACGGTATCCCAACTCCGCCCATGCCGTTACAGGCCAGCGTTAAACTGGGAAACGATTCCAGGCGTTGCCGAATTCGCGCCGCGCGTGCGAGGTGGCCGACGTTGTATTGTGGTGTCGAACGGCGGTGGAAGACTACGTGTTGTAGTGTCGGCTGTCCATCGATCTTGAGTAAGCTACCAAGCTCACGGATTGCCAACTCAGCAATCTCGTCGCGCGACAAATCGAGTAACCCGCG
>JAGQPK010000037.1 GCA_020426755.1 Planctomycetales bacterium | reverse complement strand
CAGATCGCCACTAGCGTCATCAGCCCGAAGATATCGATCAGTGCGAACTGCCGCGGATTGTCACGATCAGTCATTTGTTAGTGCTCTACGGACATGGGGAACCAAATAAGGCCCTTCGGGAATGACCGCTAAACGGCGACTACCGTGACGCTGAAAACTAAGATCAATCGCGGTCGCAATATCTTCAACGCGTTTGACTCCGGTCAGAGCATGCTGTTGCGAGTCAAGTCGCGGCGCGTACAGATGAATCACGCCAGCGTGCTCCGCCTTCACCTGCATCTGACTTTGCCACTCGTCGATCTCTGCATGCCGCTTCGACAATAACGACTCGACAAACACGTCAGCCCCCAGCGTAACAAGCCGTCGTTGGGCGGCGATAAATTCGGGTGAGCCCAGCCCTTCGGAGCATTCCGACGCGATGATCACATCCCCACCTGCAGCCAGAATTCCCAAACAACCGACCATTCCCTTCACCGTTTGATAGTATGTCTTATCCAATGGATAGCCAGCCGCGCACGTCAGCACCGTCGTGTAGTCTTGCGCGACGTCAACTTCGCAGTAATCTCGAGCAAACGCTACGGCTGCCGCATGGCTGGCCAGGATGTCGCCGAAATTGACGAACGAAAGATTTCGATCCTCGTCAATTACAGTGTTGATTGCATAGACATCGCCAAGCATGGCAAGTATCGCGAGTTGTTCATCGTGTAGCGGGTTGTCAATGAAGTTGCAGTTCGCCGTCGCGGGGTGACTCATGAACTCCGCGTTGTGAAACACCGTGATCGTGTCGGCGTGTGCCAGACCGGGCGCGATCACCTTGCGTCCGCCCGAGTAGCCTGCCATGAAGTGCGGCTCAACTAACCCCGTAACGATGCGCAGTTCTGCCTCGACAAAACGGCGATCAAGCTTGACAGGTGTGCGACGAGTTGGCGTCACACCAAGATCAACATGTTCCTCGTCATTGCGTGCGAAGTGATTGACGACCTGGGCGTGGTCGAAGACCCAGTCATCTCCCACCAATTCTCTGAGCTCTGCGTCCTCGTTCGGTCGATGCAGGCCGGTCGCCACTAGCACGGTAATGGACGCCGGAGAAAGTCCGGCTTGCAGTAAACGCTCGATCACCGGTCGCAAGAACAGGTGATTCGGAACCGGTCGCGTGATGTCACAGATCGCGACGCAGGCACTCCGCTTATCACTGGCCAATTCGACGAGCGACGCACAACCAACCGGGTTCAACAGGGCCTGCTCAACGGCCTCTTGGGGCTCTGACTGAATTGGCATCGCCGGCTTGCGAATGATGTCGACCTGAGCATCCGAGGGCAGCTCAACCAACAATCCCGCGCGGCCGTAGCGTAATTCGACTTGCATGAGGGTACCGTTATTGCCGCCGTCAAGGTGCCAACGCATCGTGCAGATGCACTTCCGGATGCATGGTAAAGAGTTGCCACCGACCGCTCCGCTCAACGACAATTCCACTGGATTGGTTGTTCGCCGTTGGCAACAGCGGATTCCCTGGATACTTGTGCCAATGCACCAAATCAGTCGAGGTGGCAATACACGTATTCCACAAGGTCGGCTGGCCGGGCTGGGCGGTCGCACTGCCATGATAGTAGACGTAGTACCGACCGCCGTGCTTGATGATCTGATTGAACGCGATCATGTCGCGATCATACGCATCCGGTCCTGGCACCATGACTGGCTCATCTTGAACGTGAGTCCAAACCTGCATGTCAGTTGATGTCGCCAACCAGACGCCGCGATCCATCCGTTCATAGAAGAGATACCACCGATCATGCTCAAACCAAGCAGTGGGAGTTCCGTAGGGGCCATCCATAATCGGAGTTCCATTCACGTATCGAATATCGAGCGGACCGAGTGGCTTCCAATGCATTCCATCCGTGGACGAAAGTAAATGTGCTCGATCGCGTGCCCCCTCGGCAAACATCCAATAGGTACCGCCGACCTTGAGCACCATCATGTCTTCGACCCAAAGTTCCGGCAACATAGGTTCGTGCGATTGGCGTTCCCATCGCACGCCATCCTGTGAAGTCGCATACCCCAAACGACGAATGCCCGTCTTGGATCCATCGTAGCCGGTGTACCAAAGTCGATACTGCGTGCCCTCGCGGAGGATCCAACCACGTTCTCGGATTTTTTTGTCCCAGCTTTTCGCGTCACCGTCGAATACGATGGGTGCCTCGGCGACAAACTTCACCAGTTCGTCGGGAAACAACGTCGCGTCATCGGCCCGTGTCGGCGTCGCCCAGACTTGGAATAGCAACAGCATCAAGCACGGACCGAAGCGGAAGCGCAAGATCGTAAGGCTCGACAGGTTTCCCTTCATGCGCTGCATCCGACAATTCTCCACACACGAACAATGGCAACGGCTAAGCGTAACGGAATCTCGGCATTCTAACTCGTGCCAAGTCTTGGCTCAATTCACTAAAGCCAAGCGGGTTGTGCGGATTGGCATCCGACGTAGCACCGAACATCGCTATAATTCGTCATCACGTTGAGCAAGGAACGAAGTGAATCGAGTCAAGTATGACCACCGCGCAGGCCACAATCACCGTCAATGACTTACACAAGACATTCCGAGCTCTCCGGCGATCTCAGCGTGTGACCGCGCTGCGCGGGGTTTCGTTTGAAGTCGAACGCGGTGCGATCTTCGGGCTACTGGGTCCGAACGGGGCGGGAAAAACCACGCTGATCAAGGTTTTGCTTGGGCTGGTTCGACCGTCGGCAGGCGGTGCGCACTTATTCGGTCTCCCGGTCGGTAATCGGACTGCCCGTCAGCGCATCGGGTACCTACCTGAACATCATCGCATTCCCCGCCATCATACCGGTCGCTCGGCATTGTACTATTATGGCGGCTTGAGCGGACTATCGCCCAGCGACGTGCGGCGGCGCGAAGCCGATCTGCTCAAACGAGTCGGGCTGCACGGCTGGGGCAACACGTCGGTCAGCAAGTACTCGAAGGGCATGTTGCAACGGCTGGGCCTGGCGCAAGCCATGCTTCACGACCCAGATCTGTTGATCCTTGACGAGCCGACGGACGGAGTCGATCCGGTAGGCCGGCGCGAAATGCGGGCGATTCTTCGCGACTTGAGGCACGAAGGCAAAACGATCTTCATCAATAGCCACTTGCTGCAGGAAGTCGAATTGATCTGCGACCGCGCGGCCGTGCTAGTCCGCGGCGAACTGCGTCGCGTGGGTCCTGTTCAGGAATTGACGCAGCTAGAACAAACGGACGTCGAGTTCACGGTGCATGGCCCTGTCGCGATGGTTCGCACCGCACTCGAGGCAACCACGCCTGCTCTTGCCGAATCAACGATCGTCAGCGGGAACAGTCAACTCTGCAACTTCGTCCTGTCGGCAACTTCACCGGCGCAACTCAACCATTGCGTCGATCAACTACGGCGTCTGTCGCTGGACATTGTCTCGATCGTTCCCAAGCGTCACAGCTTGGAAGATGCTTTCGTACGCATCGTGAGTGACGAACGAACTGACACCACGGATTCAAAAGAATAGGTACGAGGAATGTTGCGTCCGTATCTGACGGTCTTTAAGGACTCGTTCCATGAGGCCTTCGCATCGCGCGTGCTTTGGATACTGCTTGCCGTGTCAACCTTGATACTGGCCGCCTTCGCTCCATTGCGGTTGCAAGTCACGCAGGCGACAGATCTGCAGCTACACAGTGTGCGAAACTGGCCGCAACTGCTGCGTGCGATTCAGGAGGCGGCAAGTTCAGACAACGATCCAGCTCGAAAACGGATTTGGAACAAGTCGAACGAAGATCTGCAAAAGCGAATCATTGACGCGACGCAACCAGTGCCAACAGAGCCAATGCATCGGCTGCTACCGCGGATACTCCGCGATCTGAACGCGTTGCTGGAGCAGCGCGACCTGTACGATGAGGAAGCTTGGCGCGGCACAATTCTCAACGGTGAAGCGACCGAATTACTGAAGCAGGGAATCGATCAGCTCAGTCAAGCGGAAGTCAAACGACTTAACCGACACTTATTGGTCGCTGCATTTCCCGTCGAACTAGCTGGACTTCCCGACGAGCAAGTCCATCTGCTGTACGCCGGTTATGTGTTGGGGGGCGCCCTACCCATCACTGCCACGATGGCGGAGCCAGCAATCAACGGCATCGTCGCCAAGGGCATGGACTTCTTCGTGGGCACGATCGCCGTATTCGTCGCGATCCTCGTCACCGCACCGATGATTCCGAACACATTCGAAGCGGGCGCCGTCGACCTGCTACTCAGCAAACCCGTCAATCGAATCGCGTTGTTCCTGGTCAAGTACTTAGGTGGCTGCGCATTCATTTTGCTCAATACGACATACTTCGTCGTCGGCGTCTATCTGATCGTCGGTTGGCGGTTCCACATCTGGAATCAGGCAATTCTGTGGTGCATCCCGGTCTTCCTGTTTCTGTTTGGCATCTACTACGCGGTCTCCGCCTGGGCCGGCGTCATCTGGCGAAACACGACCGTCTCGATCGTGGTTACGATTCTGTTTTGGGCGAGTTGCTTTGTTGTGGAAAGCGTCAAGTTGCTAGTCGATCGGCTCTACATCGAGCCCGCTCGTATTGTCGCCTTGGCTCCCACTGACGATCGACTCATGGCGCTTAACCTGGCAGGCGATCTGGTCAATTGGTCCGACGATCACTGGGAAGTCGGTCGAGTCTCCGACTGGCACGGAGGTCCGTTCAAACGAGCGCCGCAGGTCATCACGCTGACCTACGATCCGGTTAACGACAAAGTGCTGTATCTCGAAAAGCAACGGCGGCGCGGCCCGATGAGCGTACTTGGGCCATCGATCACGTTAGTCCGCGTAGGTCGCAATAGTGGAGTCTGGGCCAAAGAGGAAACACCCGCGCCACCACGCGGCGCCACAGGAATCTGTCGGTCACCGTCGGGCGATGTGCTCATCGCGGCCGCCGATGGAATCTTCCAAGTTAACAACAGCAGCAAGACGAACAAACCGACCGACCTTTCGATCTTCGGTGTCACCCTGTTGTCGGGAAAGTCAGAATTCTACACACCGATTGAAACCAGCCAGGACGGTTCGACCAAGGGCGACGTTCTCTGCGCAGTCATCGATGCGCAGAACGGAGACCTAGTCGTGCTGCGACAACATCTGGTCACTCGTTTGCGACGTGATGAGGCGGGCAAGTACGTCGTCCATGCACAGCTGGAATTACCCTTCGCAGCTCAAGATTCATCTGCAGTCGACGACGAACCAGTGGATGATGACAGTCCGAGTAGCAACGTGCCACTGTTGGCAGCCTCCGGTGAAAACATTTGGGTCTGCGAACCTGATGGGCAAATCGTTCAACACGTCAACGGTCAATGGCAGCCGGACAAGAATGCGTCACTCAAGGAAGTCAGAACATTACTGGCCGTTAACGACCACCTGGCTCTGCTCACCGCTGCCGGTGAACTCCGCGTACAAACGCGGCAAGGTGACGTGCGTTTTGTGCGCTCCGAGGTGACCGCGATCGCAACGTCGACAGACAACACATTATTAGTGGGTGAGGATGAATGGCGCGTCTCTGAGTATGACGTCGCAAGTGGCAAGCTGTTGAGCCAACTGGCTCCGAAGCGCGACCTATTGCACGCACTCTATGACTTTGCATTGGTACCGTTCTACCAAGTGTTTCCCAAGCCCGGCCGACTCGGCATGGTCATCGATTCCTTGCTGAATCAGAATTCGTCGATCACCGCTGGGCCCGACGAGCCGCTGGAACTCGCCAGCGCCGAACTCTGGCGTCCCGTCTGGACCAGCGGCATTTTCACGCTGGCCGTGCTCGCCGCCACCTCGCTCTATCTCGCCAGAGCCGACATCTAAGCAGGCTGACCGGCGATCAGTCGATGGTGCTCATTTTCGCGTTCCTAACAGCCAAAACCACGGTTCCCTCATTCGGATGCCGGACTTCAAGTACGTTGGTGACTCACTTGTGGAAGGCGGCACTACGCACGCGGAACTCGGTTGAGTGCCGGTGACGGAGCCCCGTCGCGTTTCATCTCTGAAACATTCGAGTCGCGAATTGTCCACATTTCGCCTGCTGGCGAGACGGCGTGGCACTCCACTCCGCCGCGTTTTCGCCGTGTTCCGTCGAATTTCCCGGCGCGCCACCCTGCATGGACGCCGATCGCGCCCGCCAGCGAAGCGTTCACGGCATAAAACTCGGGAAAGGACAGTCATCTCCGGCTGGCTGACAACTGATTCAACCAAACACTGGATAGATTGGAACGTTTGGCTAAAATGCATTCTTAATAAAAACAAGCCACAATTCTTTGGCGCTATGGCCAAGCCAAGGAGGGTTGCAGGCAAAGTTGGCCCGGGGATTGCTACCCTGCCTCACCACTCGACCGAAACCTCCCAGCATATCTGCAAGGCGAATAGGGGAGACGAAGCGAATGGTTCCGCCACGGTCTTGGTACATCCACGAAGGAACAATCAATGAATTTGTTGGCTCTTCCGCTTGTCCTCAGCAGCTTCGTCCTGGTCGGCGACTCGATTGTGTCGAACGACCTGTCGTCGCAGTCGCCTCCCATCCATGGTTGGGGCATTCCGCTTACGACGATGTTGTCACCGGCCACGGTTTCGAATTTGGGCGTAGCAGGTACCAGTTCGCGCTCGTATTACGACACTTATTGGAACCCCACGGTGGGAACCGGTGTCGTTGACAACTTGCAGTCCGGGGACTTTGTACTGATCGAATTCGGGCACAACGACATCTCACCGGACAGTCGTCACACGACACCTTCGGAGTATGCCACCTTCTTGACTAGTTATGTCAACGAGTCACGGGCCCAGGGTGCCACTCCGATTCTCGTGACACCGTTAACGTCGTATGTCTTCTCGAACAACATCCCGGTGCCTCACATTCCGGAATATGTCACCGCCATGCGAGGCGTCGCGACCACATTGAACGTGCAACTCATCGATCTGCACCAGTGGTCAATCGACCGTTTTACCGAATTGGGCGAGCAGGGTACGAAGGATATTTTTCAGGTGGTCAGCACGGACCTGATTCACATGACTCCGGCGGGAGCAGTCGAGGCCGCGACCTTCATCAGCGGCGAATTGGCGGCAGTACCGGAACCGAGTTCTTTGCTGTGCATGTTCGTTGTCGCTGGCTTAACGCAATCGCGACGAGTGCTCGGTTGGCTACGCAAGTCGGCGTAACCTGCGTCGATGTCCAAGTAACCTAAAGTTCTCCGGAACATCGCTCTGCGTTTTCTAGGCCAATGCGCAGAGCGGAAAAGAATACTTGGATGTCCGGGGCATATGGACTTGTCACATGTTCGACGACCCACCGGTCGAAGATCTGTTTTCGGCCTCCGGTGCGCTTGATGCGATTGCCGAGCTGGAGAAGAACACAAACGCCGCCATTCTTGCGCAGCGAGCTAGCGAACGTCTGGAAGTTCGCACGAAGGTCTGGGTCAAGCCGGCGAATGCCAGTCAGCGCCATCAGTTCAGTATCGAAGGCGTAACGGCAGACATTTCTACGGGCGGCTGCATGATGCTTTTGCCGCGTCCAATCTTTCCCGGTGACATCTTCTGGCTGTCATTCATGGAAGCGGAGTTGGGGCTGGGCTCCATCTTTGCGCGGTGTCTCCGTTGTCGATTCGTGCGCGAAGAGATATACGAAGCAGGCTTCCGCTTTCTGTCGAATGTCAATCTGACAAGTGCCGTTCAGGCACACACAATGTCGCCGCACTAGCCATTGCGCGGTTGCATTCCAGACCGTCATGCCACACCGCATCCACATTCCACTATTGATTCATTGAGTATGAGCGTTACTGCAGCTTCACCCCCGGCTACGCCGACTTCTGCCGTCGACACGACGCCGCCATCGCTTGCGCAAACAACGCACGCGATCGTCAGTCTTAGGTGCGCCGACGACGAACGTTGGCTGCGCGGATTTCGGGCCATCCTGGAGTGCTTTGCCGCACCTTTCGGCCTGCTACAGTTTGACCATCATTCTCAAACCGTCGAACACACGGGCGGTAACGCGCGTGAGCAGGATACTGCGTGGCGAAAGCTGAGCGATGGCCTGTTACTCAACGCCCGTTATCGCAACCACCCCTGCGGCCAGCTTTTCGAGTCGGGGGGAAGCCGCCGTCCCTTCGCGGTTTTGGCCGCGCCATTGAGTCGAGCTGGCGGCGAAGCTTTCGGCTCAATCTCCGTCGTCACCGCTTGTCCTGATGCGACGACGTTCGCGCTAAAGCTGGCCGAACTTGAGGCGTTGACTACTTTGCTTACTCATCAAGGGCCTGCCGCACCGGTGGCCCCGACGCCTAGTTCCACGTCGACGCCCGCCAGCTCAACGGCTAGCGTGTCGAAAGCGGCTGAGTACGAGTCGCTGCATGAATTTGCTTTCGCGATCGTGAATAATCTGAAAGGCAAAATGAATTGCGACCAAGTCGCGTTCGGATGGGTCAAGAACAAACAGGCCAAAGTGCTGTGCCTATCGGGCTTCTACCACGTCTACCCGCGCAGTCCTGGTGTGCGAGTACTCGAACAAGCAATGTCAGAGTGTCTCGACGCCGGTGTGCCAATTTGTTGTCAACAGGATGCTCAGTACAGTACAGACCCACTGTCATCTGGACATGCATTGCATCGCATGTGGCGGGCCGACGTAGGCAATGTGCCGGTCGCGTCGGTGCCAATCACGGTGCAGGGCGAATGTGTCGCGATCCTCTCACTTCGTAATCCATTGGACCGACCATTTTCGAAAGATCAACTGCAGAAGGTCATGGAACTGGTGAACCCGCTGGCACCTGGACTGCGTCTGCTGGCCCGGGCCGACCGCTCAGTGCCGCGACACCTCTTGGATACCACGACAACATTTACGCATGCCCTGCTCTCCCCTAGCAACCGCGTCTCACAGATTACGGCGGTTCTGCTGGCGGCAGTCATCGGCTGGGCGACGTTCGGCACGTTACCTCACACGTTGACCGTTCCCTGCGAAACGATCCCGACTGACCTCCGCGATATCTCGATACCATTCTCCGGAACACTCGATCGCATTTGCGTTCGCGCTGGCCAATTCGTCCGACAAGGTCAACTACTGGCAAGCATGCAAACCTCACTGCTCGAGGCTGATCGAGACAAGGAATTGGCAGCCATGCGGCTGGCAACAATCGAAATGAACGACGCCATGCAGCGCAACGATGCCAACACGGCTGGACAGGCCCAGGCGCGAGTCGAAATGGCTCGCGCACAATTGAAGTTGATCGAGACGCGCATTGCGGCCTCCCAGATTGTCTCACCTGCTGACGGTGTGATCGTTGGCGACCACTTAGAGCGTCGTGTCGGTGCTACGGTACCGCTGGGTGAGTCCTTCTGTAATGTCGCCGTTGACGGCGGCTTGACCCTGAAGTTGCTGATTCCGGAACGTCAGATCGCGTATGCGGACACTGGTCAGCAGGTCAACTTCGCCGTCGAGGCGAAACCGGACCAACGGGCGGCTTGCCAGGTTGACTGGCTATCGGAATCGGCCGTTGCTGCTGATGGTCGCAACGTCTTCGTCGCGGAATGTCAACTTGCCGAGTCGGACGCGTGGCTCAAGGCCGGCATGACAGGCACTGCGCGCATTGAGGCGGGACGGCAGCGTATCGCCTGGCTCTGGTTCCATCGCCTGCTTGATTGGCTACGCATCCAGACGTGGAAGCTATGAACAGTCTCTCACACGAATCGCCGTCCGCAACGCCCGTTAGCACTGCCGATCAGCAACGCACAGCCGACAGTTGGCTGGACAGACTGCGGCCCGCTCACGTGGGCTTGCGCGCTGAGTTAGAAGTAAGCCGCCATCTGTTTCGCGGCGTCCCGACGTATGTCTTACGAGATCCCGTGACCTTCAAGTCACACAAACTATCGGCGGGCGACTATCAGATCTATGTATCGTTGACGTCCTCCACGTCGCTCGGCAAGATCTTCGCGAAGCTTTGCGAGCAAAACGTGCTCGATGTCAAACAGGAGGAAGCATTTTATCGTTTCGTGTTGTCGTTGGCGCAAATGGGCTTGTTGAGCCTACCGGTCAGCGACGGTAGTGCGCTATACGCCAAGTACAAGCGACAACGCGACGCCGAACGTCGCGCCAAATTGTTAGGAGTGCTCTTCCTGCAAGTACCACTGTTTCAGCCGGATCGGTTTCTCGAACGCACAAAACGCTTCGTCACGCCGTTGTTCTCCCGCTGGGCATTCAGTATCTGGTTGTTGGGCTTAGTCGGCTGCATCCTGATTGTGAGCGTACGCTGGCACGAGTTCCGCAGTCCGCTCGGTTCAATGCTGACATTGCACAACGTGCCACTGCTGTGGAGTTTGTTGGTGGGTCTCAAGGTGTTCCACGAATTTGGGCATGCCTATGCCTGTAAGCGATTCGGCGGAGTCGTGCCCGAAATGGGTGCTTACTTCATCATCTTCACTCCCTGCGCGTACGTAGATGCGTCCGCCTCTTGGGGCTTTCCCCGTCCCTTGCACCGCATCATCGTCGGCCTCGGGGGAATGTACTTCGAGTCCATCCTGGCCCAACTCGCGGTTCTGATCTGGGCATTGACTCCGCATGGTGCGGTTCATTCCGCAGCGCAGTACGCCATCATCTTGGCGACCGTCGTTACCGCCGGCTTTAACGCCAATCCTTTGATGAAGTACGACGGCTACTATATCCTGAGCGATCTGGTCGGCATTCCTAACCTCCGCCAAGAAGCTCAACAGCGAGTCTCATCGCTATTCAGTCGCTGGGTGCTCGGCGTAACCGCATCCCTCGACGAGCAGCCGATCTTCACGCGAATGTTTCTCACAGCGTTCGGCTTAACCTGCAGCCTCTACAAGTTCGTCGTCGTCGCAGGGTTGACCGTCGCCATCGCCTGGAAGCTTCCCATGATTGGCATCGTCGTGGCGGCGGCCTATCTGTTCAACACGCTTCGTCAAATAGCCCTCGGTATGTATCATCAGGTGCAACGACAGCGGACACGTCCTGCCCAAGTACGAGCTGCGGCGGGACTCGCGACCTGCCTGATAGTCGCCTGCGTACTGGTCGCATTAATTCCGTTCGCCCAGCACGAGCACGCCGAGGGTGTCGCGCGACGTATGAATACGACAACAGTCTACGCCCAATCCTCAGGATGGCTCACCCAGGAATTCCTGCCCGAAGGGACGGCCGTCGCAACGGGCACGCTGCTCGGTCAACTTGAAAACCCCGAACTGTCGACGCGTGCGTTGCAGGGACAGTACGATGCCGAACAGTTGCGCATCTCCCTGATGTCGGAAGTAGAGACCGATCAGTCGGCCGCTTCGATCGCGCAACAACGTCACCAGGCGAAATTGACGGAACTGGCTACGAGTCGCGACGCGGTCGCGCAACTTTCAATCACGTCGCCGTCGGACGGTGTGGTCTCGCACAATTTCCTCCGCCACCAAGTCGGACGATACATTCCTCATGGAACTCCTGTCGCCATGGTGGCTGGCGGACCGTGGGTTGTCCAAACGCTCGTATCCGCAGAGCAACTCGCCAATCTGCGTCTGCAGGCAGAGTCCCCAGTTCAAATCCTTTTCCCGGCGGCAACAACTCGAATCTACTGGGCAACTGTCAAACGGATTACTCAAGTTGGTTCTCGTCGCATCAATCAAGTCGCACTGACACAACTGGGTGGTGGTGACATAGCCGTGTCAGTAGATACGGGTGAGGCGGAACAAGCCTACTTCGAAATCACGTTGGTCTTGGCCCCCAATCAGCAAGCCGATTTCGTGCGTCAAGACATGACGGCACAGATCAAATTCGTAACGCAGCGTACCACGGTGGGCAGGCAGTTCTATCGCCGCTTGCTCAATCTATGGAATCAACTTCAACAACTGGGATAGGCGTGTACTCCCAACCACCGCCAAGTGCTCGATACGTTTCTACGATCGCAATCAGTGCGTTACCTTGGCTGATGGCTGCTCGATCTTGTGCTTGCAGCAGGTTCAATTGTGCCTGCAGCAAGCGATAGATCGTATCCACACCTTGGTTGCCGCCATTCGCACCTGCGACTGATTTATTGCGAAGCTGGACCAGTTCGACGACCTTTGCAAAGTCTTCGGCTGCACCTTGATGTTCAGCCAACTCTGCCAATGACTCATGGTACGCGACCAAGCCATTGTCCACTTGTTCAACGGCTTCCAAGATACGTTGCAACAGCTGTAGACGAGCTTGGGTGTAACGCAATTCGTAGACCTTCACATTTTGCAGTACTCGCCCAAAACTCAGCAGATTCCAGCGAAAGGACGGTCCCAATGAATGGGAAATGCTCTGCGCAGTGAACAGTGACGCGATGTCTCGCGTGTCGACGCCCACGTTACCTGTCAACGTCACCTTCGGATACAAGTCAGACTTTGCCACGCCAATTCGGGAGCTGGCTGCGGCGAGTCGACGTTCCGCTTCCCAAATGTCGGGACGTCGGCACAACAATTGAACCGGCACGCCAACGGCCAACGCCCCGTCAAACTCTGGAAATGGTCCGGTTCCTACGAGGTCGTCGATTAAGTCGGTTGGTGGCATTCCTAACAGAACAGCCAGGTGATTAGCGGCAACGCGGATATCACGTCGCAGGGCGGGCTGTTGGGCGCGGCTTGCCCGGAGCCGCGCGCGAGCTTCTCGGATGTCGAGTTCCCCCGTCAGGGCACCTCGGTTCATCAACGTGTTAAGCGTATGTTCTTGGGTAGCGAGGTTAGTCTCCAGAATTGCCGCGCGAGACTGCAGTTGGCGAATCTTGATGTAGTTGATGGCGACGTCCGCCGTCAACACAACCTGCATGAACTTCCGCGCGTGGTCGTAGGCAGCGGCGTCGCGGTTAGCCGCCTCCAGCGCGCGACGCAATCCACCAAATACATCGATCTCCCAAGTGGAATCGATACCAACATTCATTAAATCGTAAGCTTGGCTCGCCGCATTAATCGGCACAAACTCACGCGCATTGTTGCTCGACTTGCGATAGGTATCTTGACCATTGGCGCCGATCTTGGGGAATAAGTTCCCTTTAACGACACCCGCAGCGGCACGTGCCTCAGCGACTCGATAGAACGATTCCTGCAGATCGAGATTCTGGCGTACCGCACTATCGATAAGACCCGTCAGAACGGGATCGTGAAAATGCTCCCACCAGTAGGACAATTCGTCGCTTTCAATCGCTTCATCCGCAGCCGCTGAAGAGAACGCGTCTGGCAGCATTGGCGTCTTGGGGCCGATGTAATCAGGGCCGACACAGCAACCCAGCAGTGCGAGCAGTGGCCAAAGCAGAACGGCAAGCGCAAGCCATCGTCGCGAACACGTCAACTGGTCCACCACCGCCTGCGGAGTTTTGACGTTTCGATCCTGCTGCGTCGGTTGGCAGTGGGAACTGAGCCGATCCATCTACTTTTTGCCACATCCGTGTGTCGTTCACACCGCGGCTGCCGAACGACGTCCTGATTCGACAACATGTCAAGTTAGGATTCGGGCCGCACGAACACGTGGCTTGATAACAACGCAAGCATCACTCTCAATCGGAACAATCCACAAGCAGCGAAACATCACGCCAAGTCGCCAACTTTACGGCCTAAGCACGCCTCCGGTACCTGTTCGAGCTAAGCTTCGATAACTGATCAGCGCGTCGCGAGACGCTCCTAGCCGCACTTTCTCCGCGGCACATCTCCTGTACCTACGTTCGCTGTGGTCCCCATGCATAACGCGATTCGCAATTACGTGATCTGTATCTTTCTGTGTGCGGCCTTGACTCAACCGCTGCGTGGATTCGAGTCGGTTCCGTTGCTCGAACCGGTAGACATGCTGCCGGGCATCCTCTTGCCGGTTCAACTTGCGACACTCGGAAGTCCACTCGATGGAGTGATTCGCGAATACCACGTGACCGCAGGGGTGGAGATCGCCTCAGGAGACTTAATCGCTACGCTCGACAATCGCGTAACGGTTGCGGCAATGTTGGTTGCCAAGCAGGCAATCGACAACAACTCAGAACTGCGGCTAGCCGAGGCTCAGCTAGCTCACACTCAGCGGCATCTAGCGCGGGTGAAGCAAGCATTCTCGCAAAGTGCCGCTTCCGAGGTCGAGCTGGACGCGGCAAGCTACGCGCACGAACAGGCCAGGCTCGCTTTGTTGAAAACGGAAGAGCAACGCAAGCAGTTGCAAGCCCAGTACTCATTAGCTGTGGCACGCGTCGCTGAGCATGAGATTCGGTCCCCGTTTGCGGGCCAAGTCGTCCGCCTGCTGTCTCGCGTTGGTGAATCACGCAACCGCGCGGATCAGATCGCGGTCGTCGCCAATGTATCGCGACTGCAAGTTGATCTGCAGATCCCCGTTCGTTTTTACGGTTTACTCCAAACTGGCCAGCAACACACGCTGCGTCTGGCCGCGCCGATTCACAAGGACGTGCAGGCAACCGTTGATTTCGTGGAACCCCAGATCGATTCTGCGACGCAGACCTTTCGAGTTCGCTTTGTCGTGGACAACCATGATCAGCAGCTTCCATTCGGTATTGCATGCCATTGGGTTGACACTCGTCAGCCTCTCGCACACGCCAGTAAGTAATCGCTTGTTCTCTTGCTGAACCGCTATACAGGTCACAGCATTCGTTTCCACACCGATCACATTCCATCGAGACTCACCATGGCTTCAGATCTACGCGAGACCCAGTTGTCCGAGAAAACGTCGAACGTCATCAATCGAGCGGAATTGAAACTCGACACGCTGGAAGCACGAATCCTCATGTCGGCCACCTGGGTTGATGGAGAGGGCGACACGGATACGTCGGACGGTTTCGATCCGCTGGCGTTGGACACTGCCGTTGATCTGGTGGATGTGGCACCCACGCCAGAGACTCAGACCGGACTATTCGATGAGACGGGTACCGATGGCGCCGACCGACTCAACTACTCGTCGTCCCCCGAAGGCGTATTCGTTGACGCAGGCGGCGGAAATGACTTGGTACTCGGGTCAGCTGGCGACGATACGATTTTCGGCAACACTGGCAACGATGATTTGCGTGGCTACGATGGCGACGACACCTTCATCTATCAAGAAGGCGATGGACTGGATCGTTTCCGTGGCGGCGAAGGCTTTGACACCATCGACGCCACCGGAGCACAAACGCTCGAACTGCAAACCCTGGCTGCTGGTGATTCGATCGAACAGATCATCGGTAGTGACGCAGGTCTGGCCATTCAAGGTACCGACGGCATCGATCGGCTCGACTTCCGCAACACCGAACTCACCAACGTAACCACGATTGATGTCGGTGAGGGCGATGACCGTGTGCTCGGCTCCAACGGCAACGACACCATCATCGGCGGCACCGGCAACGATGATCTGCGTGGCTACGATGGCGACG
>JAGQPK010000379.1 GCA_020426755.1 Planctomycetales bacterium | reverse complement strand
CCGCCGATGCTGCGCGTTACCTCATGCTATTCAGCGCGACCACCGATGCCGATCTGGTCCCAACGGATTGGTTCAAAACCGTGAGCCAACAGAGGCGAATCCGCGCGCACGCTCGGTCGCTCTGCGGGATCCACCAGGTGACCGACCGCATTGTGTATCGCATTCGCTTGGGTCGTGACATCGGTGTTGCTCAATCCATCATGCAGCTCAATCGCGTGTGCCCCAGTCACGACATTCAGCGCGATATAGTTGTTTTTTGCGCGAGCGGGTTCGTCGTCCAGTACGCCTGCCAAACCGGGGTAATGTTCTTCGTAGCGATCCAAATCAACTTCTGTAGATCGTAGGCAGAGCGCGAAAGCCCCATCGTCGTCCTCAAACCAATCTGCTGCCCAGGTCAGTCCGCGCGAGTCAACCTGGATGCCGGCGATACAGTCGGTAACGATGTTGTTTGCCAACAAGTTGTCGCGGCCGCCTCCAATTGCTATCCCGCGTCCCGTATTGCGACAGACGTTGCCGAACACTTCCGTACCGCTGGCAAAATCATCAAGATAGATTCCGACGGTTCCGTCACGTCCCACTCCTCCGCAGTCATGCAAGTAATTGTGACGAATCACGTTGCCTCGATACGTCGGATCGTGAGCCAAGTAGATCACCCCAACGTCATCCGTAAGACGGCAGACGTGGAACACTTCGTTATAGGCCACGTCATGTTCGTTGCCCTGCAAGTGGATGCCGGTATGCGGTCCGTCGTGGATCTGGTTGTGGTCAATTGCAATGCCGACACCTTCAATCGCCACGCCAGCCGTCTGGCCGTGTGTCGCTCGACCAAAATGATGAATGTGGTTACGGGAAACGTGATGATTGGCAGGAGTCAAGGTCGCGCGATCGCCTCCCTCAACTCGCAATGCAGTGTGTCCCGTATGGGCGATCTGACAACCGGTAATTTGATGTTCACTACCATGGAATACGTGAATTCCAACCGTGCCGCAGTTTCTAACCCGACACCGATCAATAACGACGTCGTGTCCGCCAGCAATCTCGATTCCCATCGACCGAGCGCACTCAATCGTTAGGCCCTGCAGTCGCATATGACTGACCCCATAGAGGGACACGGGGGTTTCCAGCATTGAAACGTAGACGTCCCCGGTCGAGTCAGTGGGCAGCCACACATACAGTTTCCCTTCCGCTCGATCCAAAAACCATTCACCAGGCGAGTCGAGTTCTTCGAGCACGTTGAGTAACCGCACACGCGCGCCGACTTTTACTTGATTGACGGACGCCGCATCAATCGACACCTGCGTGGCGGATACGTCGTTAGCAACCACAACCGGCTCAATCGAATCGGCCCAGTCATGAGCCCAGAAGCCGTGCAGCCAAGCGTCGTCTCCGCCCGCCCACCGCAACGCTGCTGCTTCTGTTCCAATCTCCATGCGCCAGGCGTCGTGTTGGCGATCCGCTTGAGTGACGTGAGCCCAGCCGGCATTCGGCCAGCTGGCAACTACCAATGGTTGTCCATCGACAAAGAGTTCCAAAGCCGCCGGTGACAGTTCGACGTCATAACCGCGTCGCGTTAGCGTTCCCCATTCTACCAGTCCCAGCGTGCGCAAGTCGGCTCGCGTGATGTGTGGCCGGGCGGCGGCGGGAATCTTGTTGAAATGTGGATCAGTATCCGCCAGTGGCTCGAATTGCGTCAGTTGTCGACCACCGCGAATCTGCACGACGTCTTGCTTGTACGCGGCATAGGTGATGGGTGCCTCTGGCGTGCCACTGTCAGCTTCAGACAGGTGCCAGGACGATGTCAGTTCGTAGTTCCCTTCGTGAATCCATACGGTGACCGCTTCGGACCGATTTGAGGTCGGTGTTCGTCGCAAGTTGGCTTGTGCGCCATGCAGTGATTTCCACGGTTGTTCCAAGGTGCCCGGGTTGTCGTCGCTGCCAGCGGGCGAAATGTGAAATTCAGCGGCCGCAGCCACCGAGAAGCAGGACAGACACGCAACGAGACCACTAGCGCACAAGGCGCGCAGCGACTTGACCATGAGAGACTCACTATCACGATTGGGATGTCGGTTTGTTGCTTGTTGACAGAACGCAACGATTTGACGAGGTGGTTTCCGGAGAGCAACAGCTCCGGCAAGTTGGACGAGTGTCCGGCGCAAAGATAGGGCGCAAATTGAAAAAGATTCGTGCGGTTTCTACCTCTAAATCGGACCTCCCACCAATGGATTCCGCGAATCCTGTGAAGCGTTCCGATCTGTCACGAACCTGTCTAGTTTCGCCAGAAAACGTGCGTTGTCACACGGCACGCGCCGATGCTGTGTGAAGATCAAGGCTGCGGCCACGCTTCATCGAGAAACGTTTGGCGACGACACAGCCAGCGACGTTGGATCGATCGCGAGTGTTCTGGTACGATAGCTGCTATCGCTGATGAAACACGATCGCCACTGAGTATCTGCTGACGGCTCGGCGCGACGCCAGCGTCACTCGCCGCTCATTGATGACACCGCCACCATCTTATTTCACAGAGGCACACCATGTTCGCCCGCCAACAACTCGTCACGATTGTTTCAGCGTTTTCCGTGGCAGCCGTTGTTGTCGCAGTGGGACTTGCGATGTGCGATGGAACTCAGCATGGGACAACGCTGCAACGAGCAACCGAAGTTGGCGCGACACCCGCCATTGCGGCCCGCTATCATCAGCGGTCGCGCGTTCCCAACTTCTACCGTCGCTCGCGCGGCCGCGTCGTCCGCTCGTAAACATGAGCTGGGAGTTGTGTTGTCATCAGAATGCAACACATTACCCGATTGGCTTCGGGTATTTACAACACGAGCTCGAAACGGACGCCGGCCAGCAACGCGTCCTTGTAAAGGCCACCGGGATTGGCAATGTATTGCAGATCCGGCTGCAGCGAGAAATAGCTGGAGAAGATGATCTTATAGAAGACTTCGACGGCCGTTTCACGCGTGGCATAGTCGTCGCCCGAATCGGCCAAGGCGAAACCACGGAACAGCGGGCTGAAGCGAAGCGTCGCAAAGCCGACGCCGAAGAGATCATCATCACGACCGTCAATGAGACCGCGATAGATGAGCCCACCGAGTATCGTCTGATAGGCCTCATTGCGATCGCGCGGTGCCCAACCGACCTGGCCAAAAACCCCGAGGCCCTGCTCGCTTTCTGTTCCGTACTCTTCCTTCCAGATCATCTGATCAAAGCTGGCCCAGTACCCGTGGTTCTGCACGAACGTGCGTGGCTCTGCTTCGAAGCTAGTCCACGCGTCGCGATCCGAATGATGCCAAGCTCCGACGCGAATCGTCGTAGGCAATTCTTCATTCGGACCTAACTGCGGCGTCCATTCCAATTGGTACATCGACATCGCGCCATTGTCGCCCAAGGTGTCAAATCCCCAGCGTGCGCCCTGCGGCCCGGAAGTGGTTGTGCCGTCGTAAACACCTGCCGCAAACACCAGGTCGTCGAACAGCGTGAAGAATGTCGACACGCCCAGCGCTTGGCTTGGCCAAGTTGGCAAGGGGATCATGGTCGGCATCGAATACGTTGAGTGGACAAAGTCGCCACCCAAATCGGTGTAGGCAAAGTCCGCGTTCGAGTCTTGCTTGCCGATTTTGAAACGCACCAAGTCATCGAACAACAACTGTTCGTACCAGTATTCGCCCACGGCCGTGTAGTGCGGCCGAAAAATGTTGCCACCCGCATCTTCGCCGATGGACGAATCGATGTTGCTGAAGTACTGGTAGTCGCCCACCTCGCGCTCCGACATCGCGCGCCCGTGTACATTGTTCGCATAGAGAAAGAACCGCGCGCCTTGCCAAAGCCCCAGCTTCTCAAAATCAAACGTCAACACGACGTCCAAGTTGCCGCGATAGTTGGTGTTCTGCCGACGGCTCAAGCCACCTTTCGCCAGCGTAAACGTCTCACCCGTGTAGATGTATTCGCCCGTAATTGCATCGCAGGCCAAGCTGTGCGGCAAGCGCAGGATCAGGCCCGGCGGCTCTTCGCATTCGACTTCCTCGTCTTCTTCCTCAGCTTCCTCCTCCTCCTCTGCTTCCGCGTCGTCTAGCGATTCCTTGTCATCGCTTTCCGCCTGGGGCCGAACCATCTTCTCGCGACGTGCTGCCGCGCGAGCCGCCTCGGCCTCCTTGAGCTCAATCAGCGACGGCAGACGGCGTGCTGGCCGCCCGGGAATCGGCATCTGCTTGCCAGTACGCACCATCCGCGTCGGCACCGTCCGATGTGAGTCGCGGTTAGGTCGCGAGGCCGTCGGCGTGGTGGCCTTCGCCTCCGCCGCGCGACGAGTCGGATGCTCCGGCAGCTTCAACGGGGCATTCGCCGCTGACGACGGTTCGTCACTCAAGGAAAGCTCGCCGCTCGTTGCCGCCGAAGACGTGATATCATCACTGGCAGCATGCGCTGTTGATGACAGCAGCAGTAGCAGACAGCAGGTCGTGCATGTCCAACGGATGAAGTTCCAGCTTGCTGCGAGACGGTGAGGGAGCACGTCTCCGGCAAGATGGCCGTTTAAGGACGGACGTCGCGTCAACTTCATTTGAGAATCCTTGGGCAGCACGTTAGAAGCAGTACGTGCTGCGAGGTAGGAACGTGTTTCGGCACGCTATCGACAACCGCTGTGCGGCTATCAGCGAGCGCTCGTGTTTATCGGCGTTGCGTTCGTTAAGAATGGAACTCGCCTGTCTCGTTACGAGTACTCCACGCAACCTGCGAATTCTCGCTAATCACGCGTTTAGATCGAGTTTTACCGCAAGCCGCGAAACGGCAGATTGAACATCGTAACTGCCGCAAAGAGTAACGCTGTCACGAGTTTTTGCTGAACAAGTGCGCCGGCGCCAGCTGCAGATGGCTCAACTTGGAAACCAGGATAACACGACCCGGTAGTTCCCCCTCCCGTCGACGGCCCCCAGATCACGCGGCGGATTACCGGAAGGGTCAAGGGGAGGGAACCACTTGACCCTCCATTCACAGTTGACTGCGTCAGTGCCGAATTGATTCGCCGTGAGGATGGCTTGGGTGAGGTTTGCGTTGATTCATTGCGCTGTGAGAGCCAACCAACAAGCTATCTGCTCGCAGAGCATTGCCGCCCGTATCTGGCTCGCTCTTTCTCGTTCAAAAATCAAAACTCAACAATCATCATTCCTCAATCGCCTGGTCGCTCGTGGAAGCGACTGCTGCGACGCGTCTGCGCTCAGTGTCTGTCGCCCGCCCCCTGAATCCCTCTCCCGGACTGCGTGATATAAGACTGTTGAACGCCGATTGCGGGAGGGGGAACAATCCGCGACGCCACCGATGATAGCCGGCGAGTTGCGGCGAACTAGATCGACAGACACTAACCCGCACATTTTTCAAACAGTTAGGTCTTGTAAATCTTGTGCTGTGGTCGGCCGGAGAGAATCTGTTCCTTGCCCCAGTTCGTGACATCGCGAAACGCTTCGCTGTGGATAAACTCCATGAAGGCCTTTTCGTCATCCCATTCACTTGTGATCAAGTACGACGCGCCGTCACTCACATCCTTCCACAGCGTCGACGACTTGTGTCCGGCCGCCGCACGCAGCGCTCCAATCACCGCCTCAAACTTCTGTTCGAAGTCTGCTTGCTTACCTTCAATGACGTGATAGTTCATGCCAACC
>JAGQPK010000378.1 GCA_020426755.1 Planctomycetales bacterium | reverse complement strand
AGAACTCCGCAAGTACTTTGGATCACTGACCATAAGTGGCCTGCGGAAAGCCGACGACGGAAATCTGCACTCCTATCTGCTGGTTCGCGACGTACTGATCGGAATACCATCGGACAAAGAGACATTGCCCCCCTTGGTGGCTGCGTCTTTACGACAGCGCGTCGTGAGATCAGGACAAGCCACCACGAAACGAACACCGGCCGCGTGCTGCAAAGGCATTGAAGGTAGTCAATGCGTACCACCCGGTGGCTCATTCTCGACTCGAAGCAGTAGCTTGCCAGCACTGCAGCCGATCGCCCGACACACTCGGATGAGCACGTCGACGGTCGGCGACTTCTCATTCAGCTCAAGCAAACTGACGTACTGACGAGAGATCTCGGCCTCGAAAGCCAGCTCTTCCTGCGTCAGCCCTGCGGCCAGTCGTTCTCGTCGGATTTCGTCTCCCAGCATGCTGGGGAAGGTATTGGTTGACGGTCGGAACGTCTTCCAACTATAGTAGGAATCCTGCGGATCGATGGCCTTGACAGGTGCGAGTGCGTCAGCCTGCACTGGGTGCTCGGAGTTATGACTCCACGGAACGGCACGAATCTAGCACCGCTTGAGGATTAAGTCGTGGATTCCCAGAACTCTGACCACGATCCAAATCGCGAGTTGGCGCAGAACGCATCGACTTGGGATGCGCTACTACTCTGTGGCTTTCAACGATACAGCGACCCTGAATACGGACCGACGCTCCGGTACGATTTCGGTGGATTCGAGTTACAGGCCGTAATCTACAGTCATCCGCTGCTCGACCAAGTTGTGTCGTTTGGGGGCTGCTTTTCGACGCCAAGAACGCTCTCGGCATACGAGTTTGATGTTCCAGCAAGCGTGGGGAGCTACGAAGAAGTCATGGCGCACATTGCGTGGCGACTCTACAGGAGTGAATGGCGGTTCACACTTGGGCCTCCCTGGTGGATTGAGGTGGGGCGTGAGAATTACCATTTACTACCTTGGGAGCGTCAGCGAGCGGAAACGGAGGCCGCACGCGATCTCAAAGCCTTGATCTGGGCCGTGCGGCCCAACTGTACCGTCGAGCGAGTTTTCTTGCGTCAGGCGATCAAGACACTCCACGGCAACGTTCGTGGTATGAAGTCCACGGCGACTGTCACATTTGATTGCGATGGGACCGTATTGCAAATCAAGTCCCATGCATCACCAACGATTGCCGTGGCAGCAATCGGAAGCATTTGGCCAAGCCAGTTTGAGGTGCAAGTCGAACAGGTTGCGCGTTTGCCGAAAAGACTATCTGGCAAGTTTGTTCAATTGAGGTTGTCCAGCACTGAACTCTGGATCGGAGGGACCGCGATCAAAGGCAAGTATGCGGACCCCGAAATTGTCGATTTGGATCTTGATCTGGAACCGAATCCAACAATCGCGCTGGCGGCTGCCAAGGCCGCGAGATCCAGCATCAAGGCTGGCATAAAACGCTTCCAGGATTTTGTTGGCCAAGTTGTAGAGCTCGCCCCCGAACTGAGAGGCAAACTAACGTCCTATTTGGAAAATGCCTGGAAACAGGAGCAGCAAGACGCCCCTTAGCCGTCACGGATCTCAAATCGCTGTGCCCCGACTGCTGACGTTGCATGCGTATTCAGGTTGTCGCGAGCGTGAGATTAATCACGCACCGGTGATCACACAACGGCTTTCGCGGGCAAAAATGCAGTTTGTTTGGGACCCCCGCAACCATTTCATTGCGTCCGGCGAGTCGTTTTTGAGAATGCACTGCGGCGACACTTGCATCTCAGCGTTGTTGGTCTCCGCGTGGTTGGCGAGATCCAACGACACGGTGTAGTATGAGCTCCGTGTCGGTGGATTTATCAACTTCTGATAATGCTCGCTGAGTTCTCGCTACGATCATCTGGGACGCTTGGGGCATGGACGCGACTGCCGCTACAACGCTTGCGACGCCCTTTCCCCGCGACTACTCAAGCGTCGATCTTGTTGAAGTCATCCTGCCGAAGGTGGCCTACGACCTTGTGCGCGCGACGTTTCGGCGTGGGTCGCGTGGTGAGGAAGTTGCCTTCATTGTCTTGAGCCATGTGCTCACGGCACCCAAGTCCGTGGCACTCAACACTCGCTACCATTCGAAATTGCTCGGTAATCGACAGCGATCAAAACTGTTTCAGCTCCTTGAGCAGCTGATAAGTATGGGCGTGATCGTCAGAAATAATGCGTACTTGCCATCAACCAAAAACACCCGCGGATTCTCCCGTCGGTACAGCCGCGGTCCGAATGGGGCAACAAATGCTGGTGGCGGTGTAAGCGTGGCGGTTGATGTCCGTAGGTACCTGCAACGACGTGATGTGGCGCTCAGTGAACTTGGCTGGGATTGTGGTGACGGGCTCGACTACACCAATGTGATGGTTGAGGCGCACCGTCGCGTCGACGTCTCGTGTATTTCCAAGGCCGAGGTTGTCGCCTGTGCGTTCGCCGACACGAACAAGCAGAATCCCGAGGTCCTTGTCGAAACGCTGTGGAGAACGCTACTGCAGTTCGACATGGGCGTTCGCAATCGATCCAAACGCAAGGACGGTCGCGTGTTCGGGCCGCTCTCGTCCTGTCCCACGTCGCTGCGATCACGGTTTCGGATCGATGGTCGCCCGGTGGAGGACGTCGATGTGCACGCATGCTATTGGTCGATCCTTACCAGCTGGATGTCACGCGGTCGTGACCGATCGTTGCTTGAAGACGCGTTATCCAATGGTGATGGCTATGGGCTGCTGTGGGATGCACTAGTCGCCGGCGGTGCCAGGTTTCACCCGGAAGAGTCGAAGGGATCGACCGCATCGAAGCGTTCGATCAATGCGTTCGTGTTGTTCTCGGACTGGGAGAAGGACAGGAAACGCATCGGCATGAGGATGGCGCTCGAAGCGTCACTGCCGGCGCTTGCCAGCGTCCTTAAGCGTCTGTATCGATGGCTAACACCGTCGCAAGTGTCACGGCGGATCACGGCGGTCGAGGGCATGATCACCCTAGATCGCGTGATGTTCCCTCTGAGGGATTTGGGCGTCTACGTCCTGCCGCTCCACGACGGAGTCCTGTGTGCTGATATCCACACGCAGATCGTCAAGGAGTACTATGACCGAGCGACCGCCGAGGTGCTTGGATTCTGCCCGCTGGTTCGCGTAAAGACGCCGCCAAGGGACACTGACTTGCTCGAGTCGCTTTGTGGGAACATGGCGATGGCATCTGTCACCGCCGGCGATAGTCGTACAGAGACGCGGCGGTTTGGGACGTTTGGAATCGTCTTAAGACTATCCCCCTCTGTTGGCTGCTCGTTTCCGACACGGTGTCGGAAGTGAGATGACGATCTGGCGGTTGTGGCGATTTGTTTGTTCAGCGGAGTTCGTGGTTCGCGTAACATGGCCGCTTACCTGGCTGAGGCGGGCTCCGCCAGCAATTCGGTCACACGCAAAGTTGCTGAGGTTGAACCTCGCTCAGTTGGAGAAACTTCCAACTGACAGCGGTGATTCGACCGATAAGGTACACACGCCCTCGGCTTCGGCAAATCCCGGAACTTGTGGCTCGGCTAGTCCGGAGGCAGAGCGTTCGTCAAGAGTCATCGGCCCGTTCTACAGCCTCAGCACGCCGTCTGGCCTGCCGTCGCCGTCGGAGTCGTCCTCGTTGTCGTGGCCGAACGGGTCCCAGTTGTAGCCCGCCAGCGCGAGGTCGTAGGCGTCGGCGTAGTAGTTTCCGCGGTGGGCACGATTCCAGTTCGTGCGGGCGACGCCATTGCTGTCGGTGGTGAGCGTGTAGGTCCTCCCGGCGAAGTCGAATTTCAGCGTCACGCCAGCGACGGGAGTATCATCCACGGCGCTGCGCACCTCGACGACGGCCCGCCAACGCGTTCCCCAGCATTTCGACTCAAAACGAATATCATCGATGAACAAGGGGGGCTCGTCGGGCGCTTCGGTCACCTCTACCGTGGCGCTTGCGGTCGAAACGGCGCCGTTCTCGTCGGTTACCTGCACGCTGACCGCGTAGACCCAGGTTGCAGAAGCGGAGAACGAGGCCGTCAGGCCGGTAGCGTCGTCGTACTAACCATCGGCGTCGAGGCCCCAGGCCGTACTCGGCCATAGCGTCAGCTGCGCCCTGCGAGCGCAGCTGACGAGTCGTTACCGGTGCCTCACGGCGGACAGGCCAGAGGGAATCGCTATGGAGTGCAGCGTCAGTGCAGTTGTGGCGGCGGCGGCTGGACTCGGCTTCCGCCGGCCCGGCGCCGCCTGAGCGACCGCCCCAGCCCACCAGTATGGTTATTGAATTAGCGGGATGATCTTCATTAGCCCAAACCAAGCCCCCGTGGCGACTGTCGCAACGATCATGAGCACCAGGTAAAACTCGTGCCAACGAAAGATGTTCTTAAGCTTCGGGTTGTGTCGGTAGCCTTTGCCAACCACGTCTTCAAGGATACGGACCTCTTCGTTCCGATAGTCAAACCAGGAGATAACTCCAGTACTGACGAAGACGACAATAAAGAGCCCGAGAACAATCAACAATCCAACAAGCCCTTGTATGACCGTACGTGACACGTCTGCGCCCACGGCGCCTTTCGACCACGTAAGGAACACCGCGGCTCCAGCGCCCAGAATCGCCGTGGTAAGCGTTTGAAATTGCGCGATGTACTTGTGAAATCGCTCGTTTAGCCGATCAATCTGGTTGTACACGAACCTCAGCCGCTCCAACTTGAAATCCAGCTCGCTCACAGACTTATCGCTCACCGCATTGGCCCCCTGCGGAAAAATGATCAGCTACGCCTGACTAACCTAACCGGCGTATAGCTCCGATTCTGCGCTACGTCGCACGGCCTGCAGAGCTCAGACTAGGTCGGCGAACTCGACTTTTTGCTCTAAGTGGTCGTTTACGCTATTTTAACGTCCTTGTTAGCTTCAAATCAATCACCCCCTACCCTTTGCTCGCCTAACCCACCGGATGCTCCTATGTACGAAAGGTTCACGGATCGCGCCCGCAAGACGATGCAACTCGCCAACCAGGAGGCTCACCGATATTCCCACGAGTACATCGGCACAGAACATATCCTGCTAGGCCTAATCAGAGAAGGGAGCGGTGTAGCCGCTAACACGCTAAAAAATCTCGGCATTGACCTGCGAAAGGTGCGTATCGAGGTAGAAAAGCTGGTAATGACAGGCGAATACGATAGCTTGCCAGGTTTGCTCCCTCGAACGCCTCGCTCTAAGAAGGTCGTCGAAAACAGCATGGAGGAGGCCCGCAACCTCGGTCACCGCTATGTTGCCACAGAGCACTTGTTGCTTGGGCTGGTGCGCCTCCCGGAAGGCGTCGCGATCGATATTCTGAAGCGACTGGGCATCAGCCCGGAAGAAGTACGCCGGCAAACACGCCGCGTCTTACAGGAAAACCCGGTCCAGAAACCGGAACCGAGCGAACCAGAGCCGCGTCGTACGCCGGAGTCACGTGCCGGACGTAAAACGAGCGATGGAAAGACTCCTCTTGTGGACCAATTGGCAACCGATCTAACTCAACTGGCGATGGAAGGCAAGCTCGATCCCGTGGTCGGGCGCGAGACCGAGATCGAACGTGTTATCCAGGTACTCAGCCGCCGCCGCAAGAACAACCCGGCCTTGATCGGTGAGCCGGGCGTCGG
>JAGQPK010000377.1 GCA_020426755.1 Planctomycetales bacterium | reverse complement strand
AAGATGGGATCGTCTGGCTCGACGCCGACACGGGCCAGTTGTCTGCCAGCACTGATGTCTTCGACGAACCATATGGTGTCGCCAGTTCATCCGACGGCAAACGATTGTATGTGACACTTGACTATCCCGGTCGGCTGGTGACCATCGATACAGAGGCGAAGCAAGTCGAGAGCGATGTCGAGGTTGGCAAGTTCACGCGCGGTTTGGCATTGTCAGCAGACGATCAAGTTGCGTATGTCACGGAATACTATCGGGGTAACGTGATCGCTGTTGATTTGTCATCGGCAAAGGTTGTTGATGAGTGGCCAGGGATAAGCAACGACAACCTCGCTAGGCAAATCGTCCTGCATCCAATTCGTCCGAAGGCGTATCTCGCTCACATTCGTAGTCGTGTGACGGCGGTGCACGGTGAAGGCTCGATCTTTCCCTACGTGTCCGTGATTTCGACCGAACGAGCTGCAGACGGTGCTGAGACCAAGCGCCGCCGACGTTTGCCGATGGATTCTTTCTCCGGTGCGCGCGTCACGGCGAATCCCTGGGATTGTGCCATTTCACCAGACGGAACTCGCTTCTACGTCGTGTTCGCCGGTACGGACGATATGTTCGTTTGCAATGTAATTGACGACAACTACCGCGAGCTGACGTACCGCGACTACTTGCGTGTCGGGCACAATCCACGAGCGGTGTGCGTGTCGCCGGATAGCGCGAAGTTCTACGTGTACAACGCACTCGATATGGAAGTTGTTGAGTACGATGCCGAATCGTTGCGAACGAGTCGTTCGTGGAAGGTCACTTCATGGCCGTATGACGAAGCCGCTCTGCGAGGCAAGATACTCTTCTACTCGGCGTTGCAACCGATGGCGTCGCGACGCTGGATCAGTTGCGCGAGTTGCCATCCCGACGGCGACCCCGATGGACGCACCTGGCACAATCCGGAAGGTTTGCGAAACACGCAGTCCTTGGCTGGTATGGCTTGGACGCACCCAATTCATTGGTCGGCGGATCGTGATGAGGTGCAGGACTTCGAACATACGATCCGTGGAAAGTTGATGCAGGGGCGCGGCCTCTTGCCCGGTGAGTTGCAGGCGGAGTTGGGTGATGCGAATCGGGGGCGTTCAACGGATCTCGATGCTCTGGCACGTTACAGCAATTCGCACGAATACGCACTCAGCCCACATGCGAAAACGGGCCTCAGCGAAGCTGCCGTGCGAGGTCGTGAAATATTCTTCAGCGAAACCGCTCAGTGCGCCACTTGTCATGGCGGGCCGATGTACACCGACTCGCAACCACGCGCCGAGCTATTGCGACACAATGTTGGCACAGGCGATGATCCGGCCGAGAAACTACCGCCGGACTACGATACGCCCTCGTTGCTGGGTGTATATCGAAGCGCGCCGTATCTGCATCATGGCAAGGCAGAGACGCTCGCCGAAGTGCTGACGACTTTCAATGCCAACGATCAGCATGGCAAGACGAGCCATTTGTCCCAGGATCAAATCGCCGATCTGGTTGAGTTCCTTAAGTCACTGCCGTACGAAGATCCTGTCGTAGCCGCCAGAGCAGCGAACTTGACTCAAGTGCGGGACTAAGGACTGTTCGCCGACGCTCCAAGTTCGCCGAAAGGCGCAGGAGTGATTGAGGAATGATGATTTCGGATTTGTGATTTTGGAATGTCATTCATCGTTCGGAACTTCGAAATCAGCATTTTCAAATCAGCCGACGTGTCGAGACGCACCGACGCGCGTAAGTTCGTCGAAAGGCGTTAGCCAGACTCGAAGTTGATTCGCGCGCATTGTTCCCCCTCCCGCAAGTGACTCTCAACTGTCATGAAGTGCGCAGTCCGGGAGGGGGATTCAGGGAGAGGGCGACAGTCACGGAGTTGGCAGCAACACACACGCGTACGTTACTATCAAGGCCATTGATTAGTAACGGCATCAGATGAGGTATCGACTGAACTGGTTCCCTCCCCCTCCCCCCTCCCAGTATTGCGTGGCGCGAAGTGGATGCCATTGACGGGAGGGGGTACTTCGCGTTCTTTCCATCGTCCGTTCGTAGCGATGGATGAGTCGTCACTGGTTCAGAACCGACGCTAACGCGTTGCGGCGATCTACTTATTGTAGTTTGGCGGCGAACTACCCAGTGCAATTTGACGGCGAATTACCGACCGCGTGTCGCTAGCGCCTAGCTGCGATACGATCCGGTCTGAAATGCCAATACTAGATCCGCTGTATCGAACTCGAGATCGCCGTTCCAGTCACCGGAGGACCAGTTGGAGTTGCCTAGCAGCGTATCTTCGTATTGGCCGAACGCGAATACCTGAATGAGATCGCTCGAATCGAAGATGCCATCGCCATTCGCATCACCTGCGATTTGCGGCACCACTGGCGTCACTTCAATTGTCACCGTGACTGCGTCGGAGGTGTCCGTGCCGTCATCGGCCACATATTGAAACTGATCAGTTCCGGCAAAGCCCACGTTTGGCGTATACACAAAACTACCGTTGGCGTTGAACTCCAAGCTTCCGCTTGCAGGTGAGGAGAGTAAGATCGCGGTGAGTTGCTGGTGGTCCAGATCGACATCATTGGCGAGCACGCCCGACTGTGTGTCAATGCTGAGCGTACTGTCTTGCGACACACTGTAATCATCTGCGCTGGCCTGCGGCGGTGTGTTTGTCGGGGGCGGCGTTTGCTTCTGTTGCAGCCACCAGTCCTGCCACAGGTCGAGCGGGTCGAGAGCGATCGGATCTCCCGTCGAATTTGTTCCGCTGCCGACTAAGTAGATGCCCTCATCGGTTACCGTACCATCGGGATAACAGAACCGCGGATCGATCTCGCCGCAGGCGTATTGCGGATCCGTTAGCGGATCGACCGGGATCACACCGAAAGGGCTTGAAACGTTGTCACCACGCAGAGCATACCGCAGTGCAGCATTGGCAGCGGGCCCGCCAGCGCTCGTCGCCCAATGCATGCTCACATCGTACTCACCGGGTTGTAGCAAAATGCCGCTCGCCGATCGACTGCTTCCGGGTGCGACTAGTACATGCTGATCCGTACCATCGATCGACATGTAGATGGCATCCGTGCCGGCTGCACCAACGGATTCGACGTCCAGGATGAAATGAAACAACTCCGGCTGAGCGACATACAGCTTATGATTCGCATGTCGCGCGGACGCATCTAGTTGGCCACTGGCCATAACCGGTAACACGACGGGTTCTGCCGCAAAGCCAATCGAAATATCGTAGGTGCCAGTGTCAAAAGCCGCGCCTGGCTGCGCTGCCGCGACTCGCAGATAGTACGTGTCTCCTGGCGTCACGCTGTTGACTTGAATGGTGATCTCGCCACCACCATTGATCTGTGTCGTCGCAGCCACGCGATTCAAATTGGCGTCGAATACTTGCAGGTCAGGTATCAACCCCGACGACAATTCGCGTGAGACCGCGGTGATCTGCATCGATCCGCCATCGTCCGATGATTTGAAGGTGTAGAAGTCAACGTCTGTCGCATCCGATACCGTGCCGTGAATGTCGTAGCGAGACCCCTTCACGAA
This sequence comes from Planctomycetales bacterium, assembly GCA_020426755.1. Taxonomy (GTDB): domain Bacteria; phylum Planctomycetota; class Planctomycetia; order Pirellulales; family Pirellulaceae; genus JAGQPK01. Next base: position 2,112 of record JAGQPK010000377.1, on the reverse strand, counting down.
ACCGGGTAGCGACTTCACTTCCAGAGCCGCTGCAAACTCGTCATCCGCATGCAAATCGTCCACTTCCAACGGGTCCTTGTCGTGTTCGAAGTAGTCCCGCATACGCTGTGCCTCCACGAAACGGTACTTTCGCGATGACATCGAATCAATCTCTGCTTGAGGCGTTTGCAGCCGTCCGTCGAAGGTAACGATTAGTGAGTAGCTGCCGGCGGAGTGTACCGTGTTGTCTTGTCCGGCCACACGGACGTAGAAGGCATCGTCCCCCTTAGCTTTGTCAATGGTGACTTGTGCATTCGTGCCGAGTGCGACATTCGACGTGAGAACTTCCCCGAGGACATTCTCGTTCTCGTCCATGACTGTCAACGTGCCGCGCAGTGCGCTAAAGCCGCTAGTGCGGAGCGAAACGGTCATGGGACCTTCATAACTGGACGGTGCCTCGACCAGGAAGTAGTCCTGATCACCGCGGCCCACGTCACCGAATGCGATGGTGGGGGCGGAGCCATTGTCGCCGGTGGTCGTGCTGACATCGCGTAATCGCGTTGCCTGGCCGACCGAATCGTTGTCATTCAGAGATTCGTTGACGTCCGCTACACGATTGCCAAATCGCTCTTGTAGCAAGGCCAGATCCGCAGATGTCGGTGTCACGATCGGTGTGTCACCGTGAATGTGCATGGGTGACAATAGATCGTCACTGTGTTCCAGCCCGAAAACGTGACCGGCTTCGTGAGTCATGACCGCAAATAGTTGATCAACGGATGAGAAAGTTGCATCGCTATTAATAATGACATCGCCACCCCACGTGCCCGCGACGGGGGCGCTCCAAGGGATCGAGATGGCCATGACATTGTCAGCCAGGGGAGCGGCCGCGACGCGGATTTCGCCAAAGCGGCCGTCCTGCTGTCGCGCGCCGAATGTACCGATAGGTTCACCGCTGTCACTCACTAAACCAACATCCGCGTTCGCATCGGCGCTCCACACCTGAAATGCCTGCATGACGCGTTCCTGCCAAGTCGTGCGAGCGGCCAGGGCGTCAAACTTGGCAATCAGCGAACTGGTATGCCCCGCGACTTCCGTGCCGTCGGGCACGAAGCTCAACGCTAAATAAGCGGAATTGCCCGGTATCAAACCGTCACTGGATAAGAGCTGTCGTGTCTCGAGCGACTCGACGTTCAAGTGCTTGACGCTAAGTCCGCGTCGCGCTCCGCGCTGGAAGCACTTACGTAGCCAGTGTTTGACGCGTGGTGTACTCATCTGCCTGCCACTTCGGTTCCGAATGTCATTTGTCTCTGTGTGCTATTCCAATGTGTTGATGCCGGGATTTGCTTGCGAAAGCGCGCGTGCCGCCTGAATTGCTTTGCGAAAATCGGCATGGTCTTGAAGTGGACGCAGGTCGGCGTCCTTTAGCACGACCGGTAGCCAACTCGGCTCTTGCTGTAGACTGCGCTGCACTAGCGATGCCGCTCGATCGAGATCCGCCGGTTGTTCGCTGCCAGTGAGTGCAAAAACGCAGGCAGAATGTAGTAGCGTTTGCGCCGTTGCATCAAGCCGCAACGCTTCTCTGGCATCGCGTCGCGCGTTGTCGAATTGTCGATTCCGCGCGTGAAGTACTCCGCGACTGGCCAACAAGTCGGCATCCTCTGGACGTAGCGCCAAGGCGTCATCAAGCTGACTGATAGCGGTCGGCAAATCGTCGAGAAACTCAGAATTGACATACGCCAGGTTGCGCAACGCTGCGACCGAACGAGGATTGATTTCACGTGCCCGAGCCAAATCCGCAACCGCGCGCTGTGGATCCGCTGGCAACCAGGCCATACCGCGTGCGAGCCAACTTTGGAAGTCGGTTGGCAGCGTTGCAAATCCGGCACTACGATCGTTGGCTGCACCCGAATTGTTGCCCTGCTGGGCCCGTACTGCTGCTCGTACGAAGTAGGCGCGCGCGATCATCCGTGGCGAAGCCAGTACACGATCCAAGTCCCGCTCGGACTCGGCAAATCGCCGTTGTCGTTGCCGAGCCAAGGCGCGATTCAAGAGCAAGGCGGGTTCGTCGGGAGCCAGCGCGAGCGCCGCATCACAGTCGCGTTCCGCACCTTCGTCATCCTGCCGTTCAAACCG